>JABWBZ010000360.1 GCA_013359335.1 bacterium | reverse complement strand
GGAAGCGTCGTTGGATCTGAATTTTGTTATTTCTTTTGCCGGCAATCTTACGTATAAAAAATCAGCGCTTCCTGCAATGGTCAAAAAAGTTCCGGCGGATCGTTTGCTGATCGAGACGGATGCGCCATTTCTGACGCCGGCACCTTTCAGGGGCAGGCGCAACGAACCGGCTTTTGTCAGGCACACGGCGCAAAAAATGGCCGAAATTCTGGAAAAAAATATTGACGATATTGCACACATCACATCGGAAAACGCCAAAAAAATTTTTCAAATTAATGGATAAGTTACTGTGAAATATTTACCGCAGTGTGAAAATTTTAAAAAAAATGAGAGTTTTTTTGAAATTGTTTTTAATGGTTTTAGTTTAAATTTATTTGGTATATAACTTGAATAATGCTTATAAAAATAATGGCTTAAAAAATTATAGGCATCAAAAATGGCTTTTAAAGGAAAAGTTATGAAGCGATACATATTTTTTGGATTGACGATTTTGGCAACGGCGGTGAGGGCTCAGGAACTGTCGTCGGAATCGTCTTATGCGGTACAAATTTCAGATACGCTGACGTTGCGGGAATGTATCCGGATTGCGCTCGAAAATCAGCCGGCCATCGGGACTTCCCAAGGCGCCGTGATTACGGCTGAATCGGATTACACGCAGGTTCAGTCGCTGCTATTTCCGCAAATTCAATTGGAAGCCGGCGCGTACGTGACGAATACGCCGTTGCAGTCGTCCAACGTCATAGCGTCGAGCCCGATCTACGATCCCAAACAAGGGACGAAATTTATTCCCAATATCCGCATGACGATCAAACAACCGATTTATGATTTTGGCCGAACAGCCAAATCACTCGAATCGAAAGATCAATTGATCAAAGCCGCGGAGTTATCACTGGCATCGACTGAAGAAGATGTCGTGCTGAACGTTCACATCACGTATTACAATTATATCCAGGCGCAACAAGTCGTGAAGATCAACGAGGAACGCGTTGCGCAATCGCGGAAACACGTCGAACGCGCCAAAGGATTTTTTGAAGTCGGGAAATTACCCGAATCGGAAGTGTCGAAAGCGGAATTGGAAGTAGCGAGCGCCGAGCTTGAATTGATCAATGCCAAAGGCCAACTGCGTCTGGCCAAAGTCAATCTCAACAGCGCGATGGGCATTACCGAAGTCAGCGACGAGCCATCGAATTACGTGACGCCGCTGGAAGTAGAGTATGCGCCGTTTACGAACAACCTGAAAGAATGTATCGACGCGGCGTTGCAGTCGCGGAAAGAAGTGACGGCAGGGGAAATGCGGATCAAAGCTTCGAAAGCCGCTCTGAGTGCGGCGCGCAGCCAGTACGGGCCGATCATCACGGCGTCAGGCGGTCTCGGACCTTACATCATTCAGAAAGACCCGGCCGACAAACTCAGCAAGGACAAATTCAAACTCGGTTACAACGTCGGCCTCAATTTCGCTTTCCCGATTTTTCAGGGACTTAGCGTACGCGCGGACATTGCCGAAGCGCAGGGCGGCATCCGCATTGCTACGTCGCAGTACAACGTGCTCAAACAAAAAATTATTCAGGAAGTTCAGGAAAGATATTTCAGCGTGAAATACGCCGAAGAACGTTATAAAGCCAGCGAAAAAATCGTGGTACAGGGCGAAAAAAATTTACTCCTGGCCGAAGGGCGTTTCGACACCGGCATCGGTTCCGCCATTGAAGTGACCGACGCGAATTTGTCGCTGGCCAATGCGCGTATCGACCGAACGACAGCGTTGTACCAATACCAGGTTGAACTTTCGAAATTCAAAAGGACTATCGGAAAGATAAAAGAAACTCATTAACAGGACGGATCGGATCAGTATGAACAAAAGGAAACTAATCATCGGGGGCTCGCTTGTGGTGGGGCTGATTTTGGCCGGGGCGATCTATTTCAATAATTCAGGGACGCCACTGCATTACAAATTGGAAGCGGTACAGCGCGGGGATATTTCCGTGATCATCACGGCGACCGGTAAAGTCAATCCCGTCACGCGTGTACAAGTCGGTACGCAGATATCGGGAACGATTTCAAAAATCTACGCCGACTTCAATCAGAAAGTCAAACAGGGGCAGGTGATCGCCCAGATCGATCCGACGTTTTTGAAAGCGCAATTGCTGGAGGCGGAAGCGAACATGGAAAAAGCTACGGCGCAGGTAACTCAGTCAAAAAAAACGCTCGAACGTGCGACGGAATTATTCGATCGGAAACTAATTTCGCAGGCCGAAAAAGACGAAGCGCAGACGAATTACGAATTTTCGCTGTCGCAGCAGAAACAAGCATTGGCGGCGTACAATCGCGCGCAGGTCTCGCTCCAGTATACCAACATCGTTTCACCGATCGACGGCGTGATCATTTCGCGTAACGTCGACGTCGGACAAACGGTGGCGGCCAGTCTGCAGGCGCCGATTTTATTTTTAATCGCCAACGATTTGTCGAAAATCCAGGTTGAAGCCACCATCGACGAAGTGGATATCGGTAAAGTTAAAGTCGGCCAGGAAGTGACGTTTTACGTCGACGCCTATCCGGATGAAACGTTCAACGGGAAAATTTCGCAAGTTCGTCTTCAACCGATCATTTCGCAAAACGTGGTGAGTTATGAAGTCATCATCGACGTGGCCAATGAAGAAAATAAATTATTGCCCGGCATGACGGCCAATATTTCCATCATTGTCGATTCGAAGAAAAATATCCTCAAAGTTCC
>JABWBZ010000359.1 GCA_013359335.1 bacterium | reverse complement strand
CTCATTTATACAAATTGACAAACATTATTAAGTCCGACAACGTCAAGCTGATCGGATACCAGCCGTATTTCAGCGACCAGGCGCCGAAATCGCTGGCATCGCAAACGGGCGCTAGCGCGATCAAACTTGCAACGTCCGTCGGATGTATCGAAGGCGTGTACACGTATTTTGATGTCTTCGATTATAATCTGAAACAAATTATTGCCGTACTCAAAAGCGACAATTAATGGCGCGTAAATCTTAAATGTAGAGCGGACATCGTTCCGCTCTACATGATTTTAACAAAGGCCTGATCATGGAGAAAAAACCGCTGATTGAATTAAAAAATTGCACACTCGGTTATGGTTCCAAAACCGTTTTGCAAAACATCGATTGTACCATCTTCGAAAACGATTTTATCGGACTCGTGGGACCTAACGGTTCCGGCAAAACGACGTTTTTGCGTTCCGTTCTCGGTATTCTCAAGCCTTTGAGCGGAACGTGTTCCCGAAATTCGGATAAATTAGATTTCGGCTATGTACCGCAGAAAGAACATCTCGATACGATTTTTCCTTTCACCGCACTGGAAGTCGTACTGATGGGAACGTATAAAAATATCGGCATGTTCGCCAATCCCAAACGGCATGACCGCGAATGGGCGCATGAATGCCTGAAACACGTGGGCATCGAACACCTTGAAAAAGTGTTATTCAAGAATTTGTCCGGCGGGCAGAAGCAGCGCACGCTGATTGCGCGCGCATTGGCAACGCGTCCAAATATTTTGATTCTGGACGAACCGACCAACGGCATGGATTTGATTTCTCAAAAATCGATTCTCGATCTCATCGCGGAATTGCACGTCAAAGACTCGCTGACGATCATTATGGTCAGCCACTTGCTCAACGAAGTCGCCAATTATGTAGAAAAAATCGTTCTTGTTGAGAACAACGCATTTCAAGTCGGCAGCGTTGATCAAATTCTTTCAGGGGCCAATTTGTCGAAACTCTACAGCATTCCCGTTCACGTCGACACGTTACGTGGGCGCAATGTGATTCAAGTCGGAGAATAATTATGGAAACGCTGATTCATGTTTTTGAAATCGATTTCATGCAACGCGCTTTGATCACCGGCCTGCTGGTCGGCGTAATGTGTTCCTTCCTCGGCGTATATATCGTGCTTCGGAAAATTGTTTTTGTCGGCGCATCGCTCGCTCAAATTTCGTCGTCCGGTTTTGCATTGGGAATTCTTTTCGGGGTCAATCCTTTTATCGCCGCATTGGTTCTGACATTGATCGGCGTTTGGATTTTTGCGATGAATCTTCAGACCAAAAAAATTCCACAGGACAGTTTTCTCGCATTGGGATACATTATCGCGTCCGCAGGTTCGATCCTGCTCTTGTCTAAACATCCGCGCGGCGACGCCGATCTGATGTTGCTGCTTTATGGGAACATTCTCACAATCACGCCCGATCACATTTATATTTTATTAACGGCGTTGATTCTGATCGGAGGGGTTCATTTTTTATTTTACAAAGAATTCATGTTTATCGCCTTCGATCCTGAGATGGCGGAAACTCTGGGGTATCGTCCGCAGGTGTGGAATATTGTATTTTATGTCACGGTGGGAATTTTAATTTCCCTCGCCATCGAATCGGCCGGCATTTTATTAGTATTCGGATTATTGGTGATCCCGCCGATTGTAGCCATTCAATTGTCCGACAATATCCGGCATATTTTTGCCATTGCCGTCTTAACTTCCGTAATAGCAATTCCGGCCGGCCTATTTGTTTCGTTCACGCAAGACCTGCCGTCTGGACCTACAATCATCGCTATGACGGTAATATTTTTAATGATCGGATACATTGTCAGTAAAGCACGATTGCGTGCATAGCTTCATATTCTCATACAAGAAAAAAAACCGCTAACGAATCAACGTTGCGGTTTTAATGTTTCATTTTTCATTATTCATTCTTACTTCGTTCGCAGCCATTTTCTCCGAATTTCATCTTTCTCTTTTTCTGTCAGCTTATAATTATAGCCGGTCATTGCGCCTTCCCAATCACCGTACATGGCATTGGGAACAACGATAAATTTTTTGCCAAATAATTCTTTAGCATTGTCGACGGCTTTAAAACGATCATCGATGGTTTTTTTCTCAAATACATCCGAAAAGTCGTTTAAGTTATCACCCACTAGTAAAACGATTTCATGCGTCTCGGCCACTTTCTGACGGCGAGGTTCTTTTCCAGACTGCGTGATTTTGACCATGACGTGAATCGTATCCGCATTGGGAAATCCGAGACTTTTCAGGTTTTCTATCGTCGCATTTTTCTCACGTACATTCCGGTTGGTCACATAAAATATTTCGGCGCCTTTGGCGGAGGCGTATTGGAGAAATTCAATCGCGCCGGGAACGGCTCGCGCCGTAGCCGATAGTGTCCAGTCTTCCCATCCTGAGGGATAATTCAAGCGATCCATGATTTGCCGCGCGCTGTATGGACTATTATCCATTACCGTTTCATCCACGTCCACGATCACCGCCAGCGGTTTCGTTTTTTTCGGTCCGGCAGTTTGCTGGTCAAACGCAACGCGCGCCCAATTATACGCCTGGTAACACAACGCCCGGTATTCACCCGAAACCTGCTGCCACAAAACGGCTGTAATATATTGATCCTGCAGAGACGGTTCGGCTGTTTTTTCCTGAGCCTGAACAGGCGCCATGGCAATAAACAAACTTGCAACAAAAAATAGTGGCTTCACAAAGT
>JABWBZ010000065.1 GCA_013359335.1 bacterium | reverse complement strand
ATCAACCAGCCGAATTAATTCCTGCCGAATGCGTTCTTTCCGCCGTTTTTCCAATCTTCCCTCATCCGCGAGATAACGCCGATGAGATTCGATCTGCCTGACAACACCATCGATCCCTTCTTGAGTTGTTGCAATGGTCTTGATGACTTGAGGCAGCCACGTGTGGTCGTCGTGCGGACGCAGTTCGATCGCTGTCTCCAATTCGCGTTTGATCAAATCGGCTTGCGCGCGGTCGGATTTATTGATCACGAACACGTCGGCAATTTCCATCAATCCTGCTTTCATCGCCTGCACCCCGTCGCCCGACTCAGGCACCAGCACCACCACCGTCGTATCGGCGTGTTCGACAATATCGACTTCCGACTGCCCGACGCCGACCGTTTCAAAAATAATGTAATCCATTCCGGCCGCGTCCATCACATCCGCAACGTGCGATGACGTGCGAACCAGTCCTCCCGTGCTTCCGCGGGTGGCCATGCTGCGAATAAAAATATCCGGATGAACGCCGATTTCCGACATTCTGTAACGATCGCCAAGTATCGCGCCGCCGGTATAAGGACTCGACGGATCCACCGCAATGATGCCGATTTTTTTATTTTGCGATGCCAGCGATTTGGCAATAGCATTGACCAGCGTGCTTTTACCGGCGCCCGGCGGGCCGGTCAATCCGATACGATAGGCGTGACCGAGCTTTCCGACAATATCGTCAAATAACATTTTTGTTTCGGGCATTTCATTTTCGATAATGGAAATTACTTTGCTCAAAAGCCTTTTATTGACAGCACTTTTGTTGCGAATGGTCTCAGTAAATTCTTTAATGAATTGAAGGTTCATATAATGCTGAAATAAATAAAAAAACCGGTTAACTTACCGGTTACAATTGTAGAACCTATTCCTTTTAGATTAAACGTTTTTTCTTTGCATAGAGATCAATTAAATTTTTTTCAGAAATTCTGAATCCGGTTCCGTGGTTTCTTACACTGCCCGTTTCTTTGATATGCATTCTTAAATCAATCATTAGCTCGCTTTTTTCAAAAGCATCAATAAATTTTTCAGGTGTTGGGTTTTCAAGCAAATACGCTTCACTAAAATGAAAATACTCAGTTTCATTTTCAATTTTATTATCGGCGAAGGCAAGCAATAACCTATCAAGTTTAGTCATAAACTTACCTGCAATCACATAAAAGCTCCATTCAGCTATTTTTTTATCTTCATTTATGTTTCTCAAAACAATAAGATGTTTTTCTGTATCGGACGTTAAATAAAATCCTTGGGTATTAGGGGTTTTCTTGCTAACAATATTATAAAGCGCTTGTCGCTTTTTATCATCTCGATAGCCATATTTATTAATCAAATCTTTTGGCTTTATTTGCCAAACAGCCCGATTGAAAGTAAACAAAGTAATTAACGAACTCGCGTTGCGCCTAGTGGCTTTTAATTCAACTCTTCCACCAACATCTGGAATCGCAATGTTACTTTCACCAATACCTAACTCTTTTTCAAAAAGATGGCCAACACCGGTAGGCCCTTTCCGAGATGATTCTATAAACCCTTTAGACTTCAGCTTTTCCAGACGCTTAATTAATTCTTTTAATTGCATATTAGTTTTTTTGACAAATCACTATGTATTCATTTTTCATGGTAGAAGCTGTTGCGCCGACTACATTTGATGGACTATTTTTTAAAGGCATTCTTTTGTTAGGAATGTTTCTAACTATTGTTTCAAGATGAGTAAAACCATTTTCCTCAAAAAGTTGAGTTGTGATCTCATCTGTCGGAATATTGACACCCTTTACCGTTCGATTACCTACCACATAACAAATAGTCCCAAGCTTTTTTAAAGTTCTCGAAATATTTTTAATAGATTGCTCATAGTCTTCATAGAAAGATATGACATCCCGGGCGCGTTCTTTATCATGTATTTGAATTGTGTTGATTACATCATTCAATAGATCACTTTGGAAACGATGGTGATGCTTTCTTTTTTCTCCTCCCATCAATTTATTATCAATTAAACTGGCTTCTCTATGTCCTAGCCACTCATTTGCCAAGCGTGAATATTGTCCATAAGCAACAGTTGTTCTAGAATCTCCATAAGGCGGAGAAGTCACAACGATATCTACACTTCCTGGCTTGATTATATTTTCAGGTATCAATCTAACGGTATTGAAATCAAAGATTTTAGTGGCAGAATTTTTTCTACAAGAATTTTGAAATTCGATTAATCCCTTTTTATTTCGAGATAATTTGGCAATCATAATCCCGAAAACATCACGGTCCTGTTTCAATTTAAAATCTTTATCCCTTACTAGTTTAAATTCGCCTTGCTTTACAAAAGAAGCTTCTCGCACCGTCTCACTGAACGCCACTTTGAAAAAATTTCTTATTGATAAATCATTTATGTTTTCAATATAGCCACGTAAAACACCGAGTTTCTGTTGGATATTTTTTGAAAACCAAAAATCGATATTTTTTACATCTGGAATTATTATTGATTTTATTTTCTCAACTTGAAAGTTGATAGAAAAGAAATAATTAATAAAATCTTGAAGAAATAAATCTAAAACTTGGACATCAATTTTAGTAATTTTTGCACTTGCAATCAGGCGGGCTAATGGATTTATGTCTGTTCCAAGGGCGTTTATACCTGCAAGATTTGCTTCCACAAGTGACGTACCAGTCCCGCAATAAGGATCAAATAATACATTCGCTTTTTTGCCAAAATTTTCAATAAGCCTTCTTGCAACTTGTGGTATCATCATTGCGGGGTACGAATGAAAACAATGTGTATATTCTTTCGTGTTTGCCTTCCTAAAATCCCAACTTTCATCAACTGCTTTATGAGTATGTATTATATATTCAACTGTCGATTCACTCACTACACTCGGAGCGATTTTCTGTCTAGTAGTTTTTTTGACTAATAAAGTTTTACTTTTTTTAGTTCGAGACAGTCTTTTTTTAGGCTTCATATCCGTAGTTATCGTTAGGACTTTAATAAAACTTGTTGAAATAGAAACTGAGCAACGACTTTTATGTTATTTCAGGTTAGCCAAAATAAAATTACCCAAAACTTGCGCCGAATTGACGACAAAATTCGGAAACACGCCTGTGAGAATCACGCCGAGCATCGCCACCCACAACGATGCTTTAGCGCCAAAAGGAATCGCTATCGGCGAGACGTCGGCATTTTTTTCGATATAAGCTTTTTTCAGAACGATCAGATAGTAGTAGACTGACACGACGCTGGTCAGAATGCCGATCGTGACAAGAATGTAATAGCCTTTGTCAATGCCGGCCGCAAACAAATAGACTTTACCGATAAAACCGGCGAGCGGCGGAATGCCGGCGAGCGATAATAAACAAATTAATAAAACCAGCGCGAGAAACGGCGAACGCCGGCTCAATCCCATGTACGCCGACATGTCATCCGATTGCACCGCGTTGTAGACGACCGTGACCACGATAAATATTCCAAAATTGGCAAACATGTATTGCGTCAGATAAAATAAAATCGCCGAAATGCCGACGTCCGAGTACGCCGCAAGGCCGATGATCATGTACCCCGCTTGCGCAATCGATGAATAGGCCAGCAGCCGCTTGATGTTTTTTTGCGGCAGCGCGAGAAAATTTCCAAGGATCATCGTCATGCCGGCGAGAATGATGAAGGTATTGGCGAGAAACGGTTCAAGCCCGGCAATCTGATTGAATACTCCGTAATAAAGCCGGATGATGACGGCGAAGCCCGATGCTTTTGATGCCACCGACAAAAATGCGGTAACAGGCGTCGGCGCGCCGGTGTACGCATCCGGCGCCCACATGTGAAACGGCACGGCGGTAATTTTAAAACTCAGTCCGACCAAGATCATGATAATCCCGCTGAGCAATAAAATCTCCGAACCTTCGAAAACGGAATCCGCCGCCGCGTTCGTAATTTCCGATAAAACCGTCGTACCGGTTGCTCCGTAGACTAACACCATTCCAAACAGCATGATCGTCGCAAAGACCGTCCCGATGAGAATAAATTTCATCGACGCTTCCGCCGACAAACGGTCGTCTTTAAAATACGCCGTTAAAATATACAAGGCAATCGTCGTCGTCTCGACAGCTACAAACAGTGTAATTAATTCGCTCGCCGACGCCATGAGCATCATGCCAAACGCCGCAAAAAGCAGGATGACGTAAAACGTTCCCGGGCTTTTACTCCAGCGCCCGATAAAATGCGACGCGGCAAAAACGGTAAAAACCGATGCAATCAGAATGATTGCATTCATAAATTGAGCCAGGCCGTCGTGCGTATACGTGCCGAAAAATGTAATGCCTTCGGGTTCTTTGAAACCAAAACTCATTAACATAGTAACGAACAAACCGAATAACGTCAGATACGACGAAACCCAGGGCCGTTCTTTTCCGCCGACGGATTCCCAGATCAAAACCGCAATGGCTGTGATTAGAATGTAAAATTCAGGCGAGAGAAGAATGGCATGCAGACTGTCCAGAAGTGAAGCATTCATGATAGTGCCAATCTTGAGAAGGTTAGATTAACTGTGATCGGGAAATTGCTGGTACACGTCGATCAGGAGTTTGCGAAGCGATTCAGCATTTTCCACGTTGAATTCCTGCGATATATGATTATACAATAGCGAAACAACTTTTCCGACGAATTGCGCTTTACCCGGATCGGATAAATCGCGATGATCCATTTCATACAATTTCTGTTCCGTTGCAAGTTCCGCTTCCGTCAGGCTGCGCCGTACGTAATCCTCCGCTTGTTTGATGTCTAATTTATGAACGTGGTCGGCCAGCGCCTGGCTCCAAGCTTGAATGATTTTTTCCTGCCGTTCTGATCCTTTGATACTCATACCCTGTGCGTTTAGTTGTTAAAATCGTGGAAAGTATATCCATAAATTTGCAAAATTTCAAATCATTTATTCCGTATTCGCCTCGTCAGAATTAATCCAAGAACGCGGAAACCATCCAGAATAAAAAACACTGGAATGGTGAACCAATGATACCAACGCGCGTAGCGTTTATAAAAAATAAAATTGCTCTGCAGACGGAGGCGAATTTTCCTGATGGAAAGCTGCCCGCCCGTAGACACTGAAATTTTGTGCCATACTTTGCCTCCGGGCAGATACAGAATCCGAAATCCTCTGAGTCCGGCACGCCGGCAATAGTCGGCATCTTCCGAAAAATGCGGATAGACGGGATCGAGAAACCCGATTTTTTCCATGACAATTTTTTTGATGAGCATCGCGCAGCCGGTGGCGTAATCGCAGTCGCCGGTGGTATCGTATTGGCCATGATCGATTTCCCGGATGCCAATGTGCCAACTCAAACCTTTGTGCAGCGCAATTCTTCCGCCTGCAAACCAAATCTGATCCGGCGGATCGAAATAATATATCTTAGGTGCGGCAATTCCAACGGATCCATCGGCCTCACTCATCGGAATCATGTTTCTTAATAAAGCCGGATCGACCACGGTGTCGTTATTGAGCAGCAGAACATAATCGGCGCCTCTTTTCAACGCGAGTTCCATCCCGACGTTGTTGCCGCGAGCAAAACCAAGATTCTCTGAATTTTCGACGAGCAAGATTTTCCCTGATGCGATTTCGGTTTGAAATTCTTTCCGGATTGCATCCGGGCTGCCGTCGGATGAATGGTTATCGACAACTAAAACGACGAAATTGGGATAATCGATTTTGAGAACGGAACGAATGCAGTCGAGCGTCAGCTCGCGGCCATTCCATCCTAAAATAACAACGTAAACGGACGGTTGATTCATACGGAGAGATGATGAGGATTGTTAGCTTTTGACGAGCACGTGTTCGTTGGGCAGGCTGATTTTAAAGGTCGAGCCCTGTCCTTCCTTGCTGGCCACGCTGATGGTGCCGCCGTGCAGATCGACAATATGAAGCGCCAGCGTCAGGCCGATTCCGGCGCCTTCGACGTCGCGCGTATTCGATTGATCGACCTGATAAAATTTATCAAAAATCCTATCGACGAATTTTGCCGGAATGCCGCGACCGGTATCGGACACTAAAATATCCACGGATTGCGGTTCCACTTTCACGTCGACGGCAACGCGCCCTTCGTAAGGCGTAAACTTGATGGCATTTTCGAATAGATGTCCGACGGCTTCTTTCATCCGATTGCCATCCAGCAAAACCATCGGCAGTCCTGCGGGAATATTCATGGTACAGACAATTTTTTTCTCACCGGCATCGTCTTTATAAGCCTCGGCCGCGCTTTCGACAATGTCTTTCAAATTGCATGGCTGGCGCTCCAGCACGATCGCCCCGTATTCCATTTCAGCCAATGCAATCAGATCATTGATCAGATCGGCGAGGCGTTTGCTTTCACTTAAAATCACTTCGACGAATTTAGACTGCGTTTCTTTGTCAATTTCACCGGCATCGCGCATCAGGCTGCTGAAACCCTGGATCGAGTGAATCGGCGTACGCAATTCGTGCGAAATCGTGGACAAAAAATTGGATTTGAGGTCGCGCACTTCTTTCCGCGCGCGGTAGCCCCAGCCCACGACTTCGCGGAAAAGATTATTCGTATCGCGCAGGCGTTTACTCATGACTTTTGAAATTTGCGTCAGGATCGCGTGCGCGGTTTCTAAATTTTCACTGATGATTTTTTTGAACGATTCTTTGGACAAAAATAATAATTCGCAGTCTTCCATCGCCATTGCGCCGGCGGAACGGGTTTCTTCATCCATCAGCGCCATTTCACCGAAAAAACTTCCCGCTTTCAAAACGGCCACGGCTTGCTGCCGGTCTTCTTCGTTAGAAATGTTTTTATAAATTTTAATCGCGCCTTTGACGATCACAAACATGCCGTCGGTATCCGAACTGCCGTCGTCAAAAATAACGGACCCGGATGCAAAATTCCTTGGTATGAATTTAGGCGCAATCGCTTCCAAGGCTTTGTCCGAAAGCGCGCTAAAGAGGGATGTATTTTTCAAAACGCCAATGTATGCACTCACACTGCCTCGCTTTGCTAAATCAAAAAATGTAGATGAAGGTTAGGTTGCTTGATTTCCGTAGTGAGATCGGAAAATGTATCTTTTTAATTATAAAACAACATCGCAGTAAAAGCAAGCTAATTGTCGGGTTGCTCGCGGCCCTTTTCATGAAAACGCGGCGATCGCGTCGGCATTGGAGCCGAAGGTTGGCAAAATAAAATCAATTTCGAGCAATTGAAAAACCTCCCGCACGTCATCGTTGAGCCCGGAAAGTTTCAAATCGCCGTTGTTGATTTTGATTTCTTTCAGAATTCCGATAAAAATTCCCCACCCCGCGCTGCTGATATAATTAACTTCTCTGAGATCGATGATGATACGAAATTTTTTTTGATCCAAGAGACGATTGAGATATTTTTCAACCTGCAATGCCGTGATGGAATCCAATTGCCCGCGTATTTCGACGACGGTAACGCCGGAATTTTCCATGGCGGCGTACGAATGAATCGTGATCGGTTGAATGACCATCGCGGTGCCAAATCTGTATGTAGTAATTCGCCACAAACCGGGCTATTATCGTCCGATAACGCCTTCGACGGGACTGGAGGCAGTCGCATATAATTTTTTAGGAATGCGTCCGGATTCGTAAGCAAGCCGTCCGGCTTCCACGGCTAATTTCATCGCTCGTGCCATTTTAATCGGATTCTTGGCGCCGGCGATAGCCGTATTCATCAAAATGCCGTCGCAGCCAAGTTCCATCGCAATCGCCGCATCCGACGCCGTCCCGACACCAGCGTCTACGATGACGGGAACTTTGGACTGTTCGATAATAATGGCAAGATTATGCGGATTACGGATACCAAGTCCAGAACCGATGGGCGCAGCCAAAGGCATGACCGCCGCACATCCGGCATCCTCGAGCTTTTTACAAATAATCGGATCATCGATGCAGTACGGTAAAACCGTAAAACCTTCTTTCACGAGAACTTTGGCGGCTTCGAGCAGTTGCTCATTATCCGGAAAAAGCGTTTTCTGATCGCCCAGAACTTCGAGCTTCACCAATGTCGTGTTCAGAGCTTCCCGCGCCAATTGGCACGTCAGCACGGCATCTTTCGCCGTATAACATCCGGCGGTGTTGGGCAGCAGCGTATATTTAGCGCCGATAAAATCAAGCAGTCCTTTATCGTTGGGATTTTCAAGATTGATCCGCCGGAGCGCAACCGTTATCATTTCCGCACCGCTCGCTTCGATCGCAGCTTTCGTTTCATCGTAATTTTTATATTTTCCCGTACCGACAATCAGCCGTGAATTAAAACGTCGTTCGCCTATGACCAATGGATTCTGTGACATGCTCATTCCTTTGAATTAAGACGAAACAATATACCGTTACGAATCGAATTTTGCAACTATGCTATTCCTGCGATCACACCGGAGAGCATAGAGAACGCCGAGGAAATATTTTTTGGGAAAACATTTTTTGTTATAATAAAAAAACGAGCTTCATTTTAAAACTCGTTTTTTTAACAATTCAAAGTTCTGTGATCTCTTTCTTTCTCCGGTGTGTATGAATCACCCGCCTTGGGTCGCGCGGATAATTTCAACCACATCGCCATCTTTGATCAGGATTTTTTCGAACTCGGATTTCGGTACTACCGAATCATTCAAAGCAACCGCGATTCCGGACAATTGGCGAATATCAAATCGCTCGAGAATGCCGATGATATTCTTCGCATCAGTAAACTCGTATATTTTTCCATTCACCTTGACGTTCATGGAAGAGCCTTTACTGTTTTATTTCTTTTCTTCAACCGGTAAAACTTCCGGCGTTTCATCTTTGCCGCCGGTCAGTACGCTGGCAATGGCGACGCGTTCAATTTCGACTTTGACATTATCGGCAATTTTTACGATGACCGTTTTTTCTTTCGTCGATTGAACAGTTCCGTGCAAGCCGCCGACGGTCACGATTTTATCGCCTTTCTGTACGCCAGAAATCAATTTTTCGCGTTCTTGCTGGCGTTTTTTCTGCGGGCGGATCATCATAAAATAAATGATGAGAATAATAACGATAAATGGAAGAAAACTCATGATCGGGTTCGGCGCAGGCTGACCGGGCGCCGGATTACCGCCCATTAATAAAAGCGAGTGTAATATTGACAATGCGTTCAATGCCATCTCCTTAACTTAGTAGAGTTGATTTAAAAACGAGCCAAAATAAATTATTTTTTCCAAAAAATCAAAGCTCATCGGTTTTTTCTTTGAATGCTTCACGCGCGGCGTCCAACATCCACGACTGGATCAATCCGTTCGATCCTATCACATGGCCTCGGTAGAGAAAGCCGTCGCCGCCGTTGAAACGGGTGATGGTTCCGCCGGCTTCTTTGATCATAAGCGCTCCGGCTGCCATGTCCCACGGATTCAAATTGAGTTCCCAGAATCCATCGAACCGCCCGCACGCGAGATAACATAGATCCAGCGCGGCCGAACCCGGGCGGCGAATGCCCGACACATGCATCATAAAAAACTTGAACAATCTCAGATAATCGTCGAGCATATCGAAATTGCGAAAGGGAAATCCTGTCGCCAGCAAACAATGAGCATGCTCGGATGTTTTGGATACCGCAATTTTACGGTCATTGAGAAAAGCTCCTTTGCCTTTTTCAGCCACAAACATTTCTTTCCGAATGGGTTCATACACCACGCCGACTTTCAAATCGCCTTCGACTTCAAGAGCGATACTGACGGCGAACATTGGCATGCCGTGAATAAAATTCGTCGTGCCGTCCAGCGGATCGATGATCCATCGATACGGACTGACATTGGTATGGCGGCCGGATTCCTCCGCCAGAATTTCGTGATCGGGAAAAGCGCGGTGAATATATTGAATGATCGTTTCTTCCGAACGCCGGTCGACTTCCGTGACGAAATCGTGATGCTGTTTCGCATCGATCTGCACCGTTTTGCCGAAATAATCCATGATGATCCGCGCCGCCTGAAGCGCCGCGCCGATCGCCACAGTTCTCGCATTGCGGGGCACGGTAATGTCTTTTTTCATTTATTTCATTTTCCTGATTTCATCGATACGGTTCTTCGCAAAACGCCCGTATTCGCTGTTCGTACCGTGTTTTTTCATGATCTCGTCGTACATGGCCATCGCTTCGGAATATTTGGCCAATTTTACATAACATTCCGCCGCCTGGCTTTTCGCCGCTGTCGCCCAGTCGAATTTCGTTCCCAACGTCAGATACGGAATGCGCAAATATTCCAAGAGCGCCTGTTCGAAATTCCCCATCGCGAAATACGTTTCGGCAATGTTGTACTGAATCTCCGCTTCATCTTCGCCGGACGCGGTTTTGATGAGGTCTTTCAGATATTCGATCGCACGGTCGTACGCTTTGAGGTTTTTATGCATCACGCCGATGTCGATGCGTTTGGAAAATAAATTCACCGGATCGTCGTCGGGAAATCGATCGAGATATTGCTGAATGAGCAGTAATGCATTTTCATAAAATCCGGCGGCTTTGTACACCTTGATCAGAAAATCGGTTCCGACTTTGGCGTCCTGCGGTTTGATCTTCGGATGCTGCAATGCAATTTTACATGCATCGATCGCCGTCTGCACCTGTTCAAGTTTGAATGCTTCTATCGCCGAGCGTAAGTACACTTTCGAAAGAATTTCACTGTCGGGGTATTTTTGAGGAACTTGCTGAAAGATTTCAAACCCTTCTTTGCTTTTGCCTTCGTTAAAACGAATCACGCCCATTTCAAATAATGCATCCGCCGCAATGCCGACGTTTTTATAATCATCGAGCAAATCTTTGTACGTTTTGAACGCCGGCTCGTATTTTAATTTGTCATATTGATAATAATGCCCCAGTTCGTACAAAAATTCCGCATTCGCATTATACAAAAGCATCTTCAGGTTTTTGTCTTTTTCATATTTCTTGTTAAAAGCCTTTTCCATTTCCGTGGTCAAATTCACCGTTCCCAAGCGATACGTACAAATAATCGCGCGCGAATCGAGTATCAGTTGTTCTGAAATATTTTTTGAAAGTTTTGACAACGTTTGATAGGCTTTTTTCGCTTCAGCATAATTTTGCGCGTCGAACTGAATTTCGGCAATCCGGTTGAGCGCGTTAAAACCAAGCTCGGAATTGGAATACTGATCGCTCAACGTGCCGTAATACCGGATCGCGTTGAGCCGGTCTTGTTTGTCTTCGTAAATTTTTCCGAGCGCGAACAATGCCTGCGGGGCGAAGTCGCCTTTTTTATCTGGAAATAAATACGATTCGTAATATTCCACCGCGCGCGTAATATTATTCAGCTTTTCATACGACAGCGCGATGTTATAATCGATCGGATTGTGCGGCGTCGCCTGGACATTCAGAATGTCGACGTCGGCAAACTCGTCTTTACCGAGCTGCAAACTATTTTGATAAGCTGCGATGGCCAGTTCATACTGCTGCGTCAGCAGATAATTATTGCCAATACCCTGTGCCGCGCTGTCCGCGAAAACCGTATAATAATATTGATTGATCAATTCATTGTAGATGGTGATCGCAGCGGCATATTCACGTTTTTGTTCTTTGATGCGGGCCTGCATGTATTTGGCATGAGCGACGTTCTTGCCTCTCGGGAATCCGCCTAAGTAATCGTTAAGAGCTTTGGCCAACGCGTCGGTTTGACCGGTGGCGGCGAGACATAATACCCTTTTGAAATAGGCATCGTCAATAACGGAACTTGAAGGATAGGAACGAATGATTTCTTCAAAACATTCGATCGCCGAATTAAATTGTTTTTTAGACTCCGTCGAGTCTTTCTTATCTTTATCCGATTTGGTTTCCGTGATTTTAATTTTAGGTTTGATTTCGCCAAGTTCCCAAAGCGACTGGCCAAGCTTAAGCAGCAATTGATCGCGCAACGTACTCGCCGGATACCGATCCAGTAAACCGGTGTAATACACTTTACTTTTCAGCGCGCGTTCTTTCGAATCAGTTATATTCTCTAAACTGTGTTCGACAATTGCCAACGCGGCGATATCGGCATATTTCCCGCCGGTTAATAGTTTAAATTCCGCCACAGCGCTGTCGGCGTAGGATTTGAATTCGGCAGATTTTTTCGAAAGTTTCTCAAACGACAAGGCGGTATAATACGATGCTTCTTCCTGCAAATCGCGATCTTTGGTGACTGCTTGCACTTTCCGGAAAAGCGACGCCGCCCCTTTATAATCTTTCAATTGATCAAAAAATAATTTGCCATACGCAAAAGAAACCTGGTCTTTCGGTTTTTCCTCGATCACACTGCCGAGCAGATAAATAATACTTTCCAATGTTCCGCCGGAACCGCTGCCGCCGAAATAATTTTTCAGGTATTCCAATTCCGATTCAGCGTTCGCGATTAATTCGCTTCCCGGGAAATCCAGTTTAAACTGATTGAAAATCGCCGCCGCGTTATCGATTTGCCCGTTCTGAGCGTACGCTTTCCCGAGATAAAACTGGCCCTGATCGCTCAACCGGCTTTTGGGATAAAATTTATTCATCGCGGTATAGGTCAGCAAGGCTTCCTGATAGTCTTTGAGTTCGGATTGTAAGAGACGTGCCCGGCGGTAGTACACACGATCGAGTTTTTCATATTTAGGAAATGCCTTAATAAAAAGATCGTAATAGGCCGCCGCTTCACGAAATTTTTTCAACGTTTCATAATTGATCGCCAATTTTAAATGAGCGAGAGCGATAAATTTAAATCCGCCAGAATTCTGGCTGTATTGATCGATCAGCGTGAGATACCGGTCGTTCGCTTTGGATAAATTGTTGGTTCGCTCGTATGCCAAAGCAAGTTTGAAACCGGCTTCAAGCGCCAGCAGCGAATCGGCAGCGGTTGCGGCCAGCGATTCATACGTTTTGACGGCCGGATCGAATTGGCCCGACGTAAAATACAGATCGCCCATTTCCATTTGCGCCGCATTTTTCAAAGCCGCCGGCGCTACAGCGGATGAAGCGGCATTGTCGAACATTTTCTTCGCTTCGGCAAAATTTTTCTCACGAAGCAAGATGTTGCCCATTTCCAGCATTCCGTACGGCACCATTTTTGTTTTGGCATAACGATTGATCAGCTTCACGTACCCGATGCGCGCATCGTCCGATTTGCCCAACGTCTCGCTGATTTGCGATTTTTCATAAGTCGCCGACGCACCGAGTTCGGGATCCTTCGCTTTATCGATCACGCTCTGCAATTCAAGCAGCGCTTGCGTATAATTTTGTTCCGATTTGAACAGCTGCGCCAATTTCAACCGCGCCAGGTGTACTTCCGGAATGTCGGGACGATCGGCAATTAATTTCTGTAGTTTATCTTTCGCGCTACGCGTGTCGCCGGCTTTGACAAAATAATCGCTCGACTGCAACACGGACCGAATGGCATTCGGCGCGGAGGGATAAAATGCGGCAATGCTCGACAGCGCATTGGCGGCGGCGGCAAAATCGCCCAGTGCGGCGTAACATTCCGCCACTTTCTCCCAAGCTTCCGGCGCACGTTTGTCCTTAGGAAAATCAATAGCAAGAAATTGGAAATCGCGCCGGGCATTTTCGTATAACGCGTTGTTGAAAAACGACAGTCCGGAATAATAACGGGCATCGGGCACGCGCGCGTCGGAAGGATAATTTTTAATGAAACGCGAAAATTCCTGAGCGGATAACGAATAGAGTTTATCGTCATACAACTTGCGGGCGTAGAGAAAATCCGTGTCCGAGTTGCTGACCTGTGCTTGTACAGAAAAAACGATCAGCCAAAAATTCAGAATAACAATGATCCCTCTCCCCGTTCTTTCGATAGCCATACATCAACCTCCCGAGTAAAATTCACGCAGGCAGAGAGTTGTACAATATACCATGATCAATAAATAATGAATAATATTTTTCATCGTACCATCAGATTTGCAAATTTGACCACAAGCCGGCGTTCAGTGCCGTCTTCGAATTGAATCGTCAATTTCTGTTGATCGCCGAATCCGTCCATTTCCAGAATTTTTCCTTTGCCGAACGTCGGATGCAAAACCGTTTGACCGACTTGAAATTTTTGCGATTTGGCGGCGGCTTTGTTCACCAATTCGTCCGTCATACCGGCAATGCTCTTACCGCGGCCGTTGGTTTTACTCTGATGATGACGGATACCCCGTCGATCGCCGTCGGTAAAAAAATCGCGGATCGCTTCGTCTTCGTTTTGCGCATAACGGGCGCGTTTTTCCCATTTGACGAGATCCGCCGGAACTTCATTCACAAACCGCGACGCCATCGTGCGGTAAATTTGATTGAAACGCATCCGCCTCTTGGCAAAACATAAATATAAATCTTTTTGCGCGCGCGTCGTACTGACGTAAAATAATCGCCGTTCTTCTTCCAATTGATGCGGATATTCAATCGAACTTTCGATGGGAAACAAGCCTTCTTCAAGACCGGCCACAAATACGACCGGAAATTCCAATCCTTTCGACGCGTGAATGGTCATGATCGTAACGGCATTTTTTCTTTCATCGTATTGATCGACGTCGGTCACAAGAGTCACTTCTTTCAGAAACGCGTCCAACATGGTTTCGTCGGTCTGCGAACGGTCAAACTTCATCGAAAAATCGCTGATCGCATTCATAAATTCGATCACGTTCTCATACCGGCTGATCGACTCGAT
>JABWBZ010000064.1 GCA_013359335.1 bacterium | reverse complement strand
AAACATACGTCGGCAGCAACGTCTCCTGGTCGAATTCCATCGACCCGTTACGGATGCCTTCCGTGTTGTGCGCAAACGCTTTCAGCGCCCCGTGATGCGTCGTGATAATGGAAACTGCATGACGGTTGTTGAATCGGCCAAGTATTGCAATGGCCAGCGACGCGCCTTCTTTGGGATCTGTTCCGCTGCCCATTTCGTCAATCAGAATCAGCGTCCGTTCGTTGACGCGTTCGACCATACTGGAAAGATTACGCACGTGCGACGAAAAAGTTGAAAGGTCGTTTTCAATGGACTGTTCGTCGCCGATATCGGCAAACACCTGATCGAAAATACTCACGTGAGTGCCCGGTTCCACTGGAATCAACAGGCCCGCTTGCACCATCAAGACCAGCAGACCAACAGTTTTGAGCGCAACCGTTTTTCCGCCGGCATTCGGCCCGGATATGATCAGCGTACGATAATCGCCGCCGATATCGAGATTCAAAGGAACGATGGAATGCCGCTGATCGGGCAATTTATATTTTTCCTTGAGCAGTAAAAGCGGGTGAAATGCATTTTTAAGATGAATTTTACCGTCGGCATTTAAATGCGGTTTGACGCCGTTAATTTGATTTGTGAAACGCGCTTTGACGTAGAGAAATTCAATTTCAGCCAACCCATCAATGTCCGCATGCAATTCGGAAAGAAACGAACGGATTTCATTGGTAATGTCAGTCAAAATTCTCTCGATTTCATGTGTTTCTTCCAGACCGAGTTTGCGCAATTCATTGTTCAGTTCCAACGCTTCCGCCGGTTCGATAAACACCGTCTGGCCGCTCGCCGATGCATCATGAATAAAACCGCGCACGGTATTTTTATATTCGTCTTTGACAGGAATCACCATTCTACCGTCACGCACGGTGACAATGTCATTCTGGGCATAACCTTCTTTGGCATATGTGCGTGCGAGGTTCTCTAATTTTTTCCGAAGCTGCAACGTTTTTTGGTCGAGATCGCGGCGGATTTGGCGTAACTTCGGGCTCGCCGTATCACGAATAGCGCCATGCTCATCGATCGTACGATGAATGCGTTCTTCAATGTCAGGATAACTGTGAAGCGCTTCGGTTATTTTAAATAACCGCGGATATTTTTCGATACGGCTTTTAATGTAGCTTCTGATGCGGCGGGACGTCGTGAGGGTAAGCAAGAGCTGAAGTAATTCCGCCGGATTAAGAAATCGCCCTTCGGCAGAAATTTTTTTAAGTAGTGGCCGTACATCCTTTAATTCATCAATCGGAAAAGCGTCATCGTATTTCAACACATCATGCATCTCGACGAGCGTATCGAGTTCAGATTCAATTACGTTGAGCTTTGAATCGGGCAAAAGTTCGTTCACTTTTTCTACCGACATGGCGGTCAGAACAAACCGTGAAAGATGCTCTTTGATTTTTTCGAATTCGAGCGCGGCTATACTAAATTGTTTTTCCATTAGACTTATTCGTCATCTTTTCATGATTGGCAAAGTACTTCCACGTACGTTGCCAATGCGACTGAACCAGAATGTTAGGATGAATGCATCCATCGTTTAATTTTTCATCTTGACATCAATTTTAATAATTTTTCTTTATCGAGAATCACCACTTCCACCGTTTCACCCTCACCGACATGGCCCCGGCCTTCCGCCAAATCTATCAACCCATCGGCGTACGATAACGACGATAAAACGCCTGAACTTTGATTGCCCGTCAATTCAACTTCAAAATCTTTTCCGTTTTTTGAAATAATTGCCCTGAGAAAGTGACGCAATCCATTTTTTTTGTTAATCGCGTGCTTGCATCGTGCATGAATAATCAACGGCGAATACGTTAATCCCATCATTTTATACATTGCCGGCACAACATACAATTCGAAACAAACGATCGAACTTACGGGATTGCCCGGCAGGCCGAAAAATAATTGATCGCCTTTGGTGCCGAAAACAAGCGGCTTCCCCGGCTTTTGCCTGACTTTCCAGAATTTGATTTCAATCCCCAGATGTTGAAGCGTTTCACGTACAAAATCATATTCGCCCATCGACACGCCGCCGGATGTGAGAATGATATCGTATTCCATCGCTCTGGCCAATTGCTTTTCCGTGTCCTCCGGCGTATCGCGCGCAATTCCAAAATCGAATGGAATAGCTCCATAGTGAATCAGCAACGAATGCAAAGCAATATTATTACTCGATCGGATTTTACCTGGCGTCAACGGTTCATCGACGCCGATCAATTCATTACCGGTTGATAAAATCGCTACGCGCGGTTTACGCAGGACCGTCACTTCTTTACGGCCAATGGAAGCCAAAACGCCGGTATCGTATGACTTAAGCCGCCGCCCTTTTTCAAAAACCAATTGACCTTTCCGAATGTCGTCGCCGGCGAAGCGGCAATTTTCATGTTTGCCCGCCGAAGCAAAAATTTTAACAAGGTTCTCGCCAAGTTTTTCAGTGTGCTCAACCATCACGACGGCATCGGCGCCTCTCGGTAAAGGCGCGCCGGTCATAATTTGGATGGCCTCGTTAACGCCGAGCGTTTTCAGTGACGCCACACCGGCTTGTACAACATCGATCACATTTAAAATAACCGGCCTGTCTTGCGACGCGTTTTGTACGTCCTCCGAGCGCACCGCGTAGCCGTCCATAGCCGAATTGTCAAACGGCGGAATGGCTTCACCCGACACGACGTCCTCAGCCAGTACGAACCCTGCAGATTCAGCCGAAGGCTGGGCGACTGAATCTAATTCGGAAGCAGAATGAAGAATAATGGATCGGGCTTCGTCAACGGAAATCATTTTAATCCTTGGTATAATAAAAATCTGAAATCATAAACTTTGATTCGATCGACGTAACCGTTATACACAATTCACGTTCATGGTCAACATCAGAAAAATGAACGTTGAAATAAAAATATTCAGTACTGTTGATCGCTGTGCGATCATGTAATTGATAAAAAACAGATTGATTGGAATGGCTTGAGTGGTTACGGAAGTCATTTTCAAGACCGATCTTTTCAGCCGCTCGGCCCCTGGTCATGGTTTTGAGCGTATCGTAATGATCGGGCGAATAATATAACTCGACAAACTTCCGGGCCGTGGATTCGGCATCCGTCGATAAAGAACAGCCTGCTTGCAGCAAAAAAACAGAAATAAAAAATAAACGCATTACATATAACCGAGATCTTTGAGTGTACGCCGGTCTTCCCGCCATTTTTCTTTTACTTTCACCCACAATTCGAGAAACACTTTGCGCCCCAGAAATTCTTCGATCGCTAAACGCGCTTCTTCGCCGATTTGTTTCAGCGCCGCGCCTTTGGAACCTATCAGAATCGCTTTCTGCGAAGACCGTTCGACATAAATGGCCGCGCGGATAAAATCCTTCTTTCGGTCGCGTTCTTTAAACTCTTCGACAATGACGTCGGTGGAGTATGGAATTTCCTGCGCATAATGATAAAATATTTTCTCGCGAATGATTTCAGCAACAAAAAATCTTTCCGGCTGTTCCGTCAACACGTCTTCAGGATAAAACGCCGGACTTTCAGGCAGCAATGGAATCAACGATTTTACGACACGGTCAGTTCCGTCCGAATGCAACGCTGAAATCGGTATAATTTCTGTAAATAAGTTGGTGGAATGAAATTTAGCGATCAACGGCAGCAATTGATCCTTGGCAATACGATCGATTTTATTAAGCGCCAGGACGGCCGGCAGTTTGGTGTTTTTTAATGTTTCAGAAAAAACTTTTTGAATAAATTCCTCACTGTCATTTTCAGTAACATCGATCATCACCAGCAGCGCATCGGCCGATTCGATTGCGTCGCCGGCAATGCGCATCATCGCTGATTGCAATTCATATTTCGGCGTGATCAATCCGGGCGTATCGAGGAAAATAATCTGGGCGTCGTCTTGATTATAAATCCCAAGCACGCGTTGCCGCGTCGTTTGCGGCTTCGGCGACACGATCGATAATTTAAAATGCAAAATGCTGTTCAGCAGCGTCGATTTGCCGACGTTGGGTTTTCCGATGATCGCTACGTAGCCGCAACGAAAGGGTGTCGGGTTAGCTGTCACGCGCTCCTTTTCTGTAGCAACATTCTGATTAGTGCAGGTAAACGTAATTTTCGAAATCCTGGCGGTTGTACAACTCGTAATCGCCGATTCCCTGGAAATCGACAAAAACTAATTTCAGATTGGCTTGATAATAATACCAGATTTCATAAGGCTTCGAATTGGTTTCATACGGATGCCGTTCGATATCATCCGGCGATTCTAAAATTACAAACACCATCCCGCGATCCGTTTCCCATCCTTCGCGGAATCCGGACGTGAAATAACGGTTGGCGTAATCAATGCGGCGGTAATATTCTTCCATGATTTCATTACGTTCGGTTTCCGGCGTCGGATCTTTGGCCTTCCAGAAATCGTTGAAATATTTTTCTTTTTCTTCTTGCGGTCCTTTGATAATTTTAGACAGATTAGCGCCGCGGGCGACGTGACGCATTTGTTTGATCGCATTGTCCAGGTCGAAAGCCGTTTCCGATAAGGTCGGATTGGTAAAAGACGATAAACGCACGTCGAACACCGCTTTGCTTGACACTCTCTGATCGCCCAACGAAACCGTCACATCCAAAACATACTTCCCGTATGACAGATTTTTTTTGTCGATTTCAATCGAACTGAACGTCTGAAATTGATACACCTCTTTTTCAGACGAATCTTGTAAAACGACTTTTTGATTTTTATCCAGAATTTTATATTTCAACGTCATGCGATCGCGATCCGTCGGAAGATTGCCGGAACTGTCTTTATATTTCCACGCAAACCGGCTGTTGTACAATTCAAAATACACTAAGTACCGCTTGAATTCGTTGTCAAAACTTTTGAAAACGTTGGGAACGATATTGACGATATCGTCCAGCGAATCCTTTTGGATGCGATCGGCGAATATCAAATCGCTGATGCCGATATTTTTGTCGCGAAATGTCTTGACCGGAATATCTAATTTACGCTGGCCGAATTTTTGCGTTTCTTTGTCTGTGATCATCACTTCCAGCGAATAGTCGCCCGGATCGAGCAATAATGTGATGCGGCTGAAGTGAAATCTCAGATCCGACGTCGTTTCTTCAAATTTGTCCGTGACAATTTCACGATCCTGGACTTCTCGTTTGATCAAATTATTCTGTTTGTCTTTGACCGTATACGTAATTTCGTATTGTGCGCGATACAACGTCGATTGATATTTTGCAAAAAGAAGCTCACTGTAAGCAATTTTTACAAACGCCTCGATTCGTCCTTTGGTCGTATCTTTAGCCGCAAAATTCGCGGCATCCATAAAGAAAAAGGGACCGCCACCTGCCGATTTCCCTATCTGAGCAAACGCCATCGTCGAATGAACGATTAAAATTGCGGCTAAAATTTTGAATGTCTTCACACAATGCTCCTATGAATAGGTTTAAACCAATTCCGCATACACGTCATATTCGCCGGCATCGGTTACGGTAATGTCGGCAAAATGGCCGGCTTCAAGGCTCCGGTCGGTTTTAATGATAACTTCGTTGTCGATTTCCGGCGCATCATGCTCAGTCCGTCCGACGTAATAATCCTGTTCTTTGACGTCGATAATCGCTTTAAAAGTTTTTCCAATCTTCGCTAAATTATTTTCAAGCGAAATCTCCTGTTGCAGAGCCATCAAACGGTTGTAGCGTTCTTTTTTTACCTTCTCAGAAATTTGAGGCTTCAGGCCGTAGGAGTACGTTCCTTCTTCGTGCGAATAGGTAAAGACGCCGAGGCGGTCGAATTTAAATTCCGAGATGAAATCGCTCAATTCTCGAAAATCTTTTTCAGTTTCACCGGGATATCCGACGACAATTGATGTGCGCAAAGCGACGCCGGGGATTCTTTCACGTAATTTATAAAGTAGCTCAGTCGTTTGTTGTTTCGTCGTATTACGGCGCATCGCTTTCAGCATGGTATCGGAAATATGCTGCACCGGCAGATCGACATAACGGCATATTTTTTTATTGTGAGCAAAATGTTCGATCAATTCATCCGAAAACATCGACGGATATAAATACATGACGCGAATCCATTCGATGCCATTCACATTTGAAAGTTTTTCCAGCAACCTAATCAAGTGAAGATTCTTCCGCAGATTCGGCGAGTTGCGGTCGAAATCATAGCCGTACGAGGACGTGTCTTGCGAAACGCAAATCAATTCTTTGACGCCTTTGGACGCCAGCATCTCAGCTTCACGAACATTGTCGTCAACGCTTTTGCTGACGAGATTGCCACGAATCATTGGAATATAACAGAACCCGCAACGTTGGTTGCATCCTTCTGAAATTTTAAGATATCCGTAATGTCTTTGATTGAGCAGAACGCGTTCGGTCAGTAAAACTTGCTGGTAATGTCCTTCGATTTTTTCAGTCACTTTATCAAATTCATGGACGCCAAAAAACGCGTCAACCTCCGGCATCTCGCCTGCCAATTCGCTCCGGTAGCGCTCCGAGAGACAGCCGGTCACGATGACTTCTTTGCGAATGCCTTTTTTGGCGGCGGCTTCCTTCCATGCGATGGCTTTCAGAATCGTATCGATCGATTCTTTTTTTGCGCTTTCGATAAATCCGCACGTATTGATCACGACCGTATCGGCATTTTCAGCATCCTCCACGATCGTCGAACGCTTCAGGTTACCGAGAATTACTTCAGAGTCAACCTGATTTTTCGGGCAGCCCAGAGAAATCACGTTGACTTTTTTCGCTTCACTCGATAATGGCAACCGGTTTTGTCCGAGTACCGGTAAAGAAATTAATTTGGATTTAGCGTTAGACACAAACGGCTCTGAAATTGTTTAATAGTCGCAAATTGGCCTGTATAATACATAAATCGGCTTTGAAAGTCAATTTGTAAACCCACCCAATCTATGGCATTTAGCGGCTTTTTGAGGACTTGGATTTGCGCAAAAACTGATCGATTGTCTTACGAAAATCGGCATCGTCTTTGACTTTGGAATCTAGCGGAATCAAAAAATTATCAAACGAGCCGATACGCTTGTCTTTAATGTGCAGATCTAATTTTCCGAGATAACTTCCATACGCGCCGGCCTGGACAATAATCGTTTTTCCGATTCTAACTTTTTCTCTGACTTCCGTTTGCGAATGGCCGCCAACAATGACGTCTATTTGCGGGTACGTTTTGGCCAATTCAACGTCTTCATCGTAGCCGGCCTGCGACAAAACTATAATCACATCGGACTGAGGCGCCGATTGCTCCAAAGCGGATTTAAAACGATTGGCGTCGGCCTGATATTCTAGTTTTTTTTCTTTTGGAAAGTAGTGAAATGACGATGGCGGCGTGTAACCAATCATCGCCACACGCAGACCCGCCACGGCTTTGATACGATATGCCGGAACCGCAACAGGTTTATTTTCAAGCATCAGCGTCGAACTGACCAATGGCAATCTGGACGCAAGCAATTCATCCGTGACGAATGTCGTTTCGTTTGCAAATTCCTGATCGCCAATATTGACCGCATCATAGCCGAGTGATTCATATAACCGGATGACTTTTTTGTCCTGCTCAGGCGCTAATCCGAAAGCATCAAAAAAATCGCCGGCGTCGACCGTCAGTAAATTTTTATTCCCAGCACGGAGCCGATCCAACATGGTTTTTCTACGCGAAAGCCCGCCCATCGGCTCTTCGCCGCAATCACACGGCTCAAGATTGCCGTTGTTATTATTCGTATAAACAATCGTCACGATCGTCGTATCGGCTGCATGAAGCGCAGTCATTCCAAATAATGTCATTCCAAATAATAATTTTATGACTAGCTTTAACAAATCATCACTCCTGTCATGTTGTTTTGACAAACCGGTAACGCTGTCTGTTTTCTTACGCCAATTTGACATTTAAAATACGAAATATTACTAGCCTAATTTTATAATTTTTACAGTAAAAATAAATATTTAAAATACTTTGGATTTAAAGTATCTGCCTTGGCATTATTTTTGAAATTACTGTGAAACAATTATTTTATAAAATCCACATTGCCTTTTTCAGTTTTAAACATTATTATCATACTAACTTCAATGTTGAACGAAATGTTTTTTTATACGAAACCTCTGGTAAAAAAATTCGTTCTAGTGGTAAACTCATTTACCTTATTTAACCCCACCTTATTAACGGCGTTCAATCGAACATTTCTTTCATTGACGGTTCTGAATAAAACCTCTTCCATGAGTTGTGGAAGAGATGGCTAACTAAACTAAGGAGAAAGAAACATGAAGAAGATAACGATGTTATCTTTAGCGATGCTGCTGGTTGCAGCAACGGCTTTTGCGCAAGATAGCAAAATGAGCATTGGGTTAGGATTGGGTGTTGGCCTACCGATGGGTGATTTCTCAAAAGATACTAAAGGCAATGCTGCCATGGGATTTGGCGGTGGTTTGACCTTTGGCTACATGGTGAACTCAAACATCGAAGTTGGATTAGGAGTTGGTTATCAAACGTTTGGAGAAAATAAGAGCGTACCCGGCGACAACAAAACCACTAATATTCCAATTTTGCTCAACGGTCGATACATTTTTGCAGGCGACAAACTTAAGCCTTATGTTGGAGTCGGATTAGGTATGACTAATCAGACATTCGACACTGGTTCTAACGATGGTTCAGCTATGGTATTTACATGGGGATTGGGTGTAGGCGCACTCTACGGAATGTCTGAAAAAATGGACTTGGACTTTGGTTTGAGTTACAACAATGTCAATTCTGATGGAGCGAAATACGACTTTGGCGGAGGAATTGGTAAAGTTGAAAGCACAATTAACACTCCTTATCTCGGAATCAAAGTAGGTATTAATTACAAACTCTAGTTCTCAGCCTTAAAGATTCAAGAACCCTCGGGATTTTTTCTCGGGGGTTTATTTTTTTCCTGCAATTGCTTCCTCTTAAAAATTCCTCATAAACTCAAACTTTTCCTTGCATTTCCTCAATAAATCATTAAATTTCCTTGCGTTGGAGAGAAGGAATTAAATTCAATATTTTCAATTCAATTTTTTGATAAATAAAATTTAAAAAACACATTCCGAAGGCAAAGGAGAGAGTTTATGATCACGGTTCAAGTTGGAGAAAACGAATCATTCGACAAAGCGCTCAAACGTTTCAAAAGAAAATGTTTACAATCGGGTTTGATGCGGACATTGCGTGAGACCGCTCATTATACCAAACCCAGCGAAAGAAAAAAAGCCGACCGTTTGAGAGCGATCAGAAAACAAAGACAAATCCAGGCTGAAGAAGGTTACTAGAATTTTTTATACTGTGATCGAAAAAAAACCATCCCGTTTCGGGGTGGTTTTTTTGTTTCTAATGCAGATCAGGTCTGTTTAAGGAATGTACTCCACCGACTCTCCCGCCTCAGGCGGATTGGAGTGACAAAGTAGTCGTTATTGACAACTGATTCTTTCTGAATAACCCAAAGATATTTCATGCCGCCCAAACCACCACGTAAAGAATACACTATCCTGCCGATTTATCGGCGCATTCATGCCGATGCACATTATACCGGTAAAGGCGTTACGATCGCTTTTATCGACAGCGGCTTCTGGCCTCACCCGGATTTGATCAAACCGCACCCACGTATTCTCGCCATGATTGACGTCACGCGCGAGAAATTCACCAAAAAAGATTTTTTGAAAGTTCGCCCATCAAGCTGGCACGGAACGATGGTGGCCTGTTCGGCGTGCGGCAGCGGTTATTTTTCGAAAAAATATTACCGCGGCATCGCGGCGGATGCGAACGTTGTTTTGATCAAAGCTTTCGACGGTAAAAGAGTTACTTCATCCAATATCCACCGCGCATTAATTTGGATATTAAAAAATCATAAATTGTATAACGTTCGTGTTGTCAATATTTCTCTCGGCGGCAATCGTAACGACTTGGCCACGCGAAACGCTATCGGCAGAACTATTGGCGAATTAAAATCGTTAGGTATTACGGTGGTGGCCGCTGCCGGCAATAATCCGGCTGCTCCGATCATGCCACCGGCCAGTTGTCCCGATGCCATCACGGTGGGCGGCATCGACGACAAAAATTCTGCCGACGTAAATTTTTTTGGCGACTACGGCTCTTCGTATGGCCGCACGCCCGATGGTTTTGTGAAACCGGAAATCGTGGCTCCGGGTAAATTGCTGCCGGCGCCGATGGTTTTGGATAATGAAACGTTTAATGAATCCCAAGTTCTGCACGACTTGAACCGGACGCCGATAAAATTATTAAAGAAAAAATTACGCGCCGTCATTCGCCGGACTAAATTGGATCCAAAAATTAAATTGGATCCAAAAATATTATCGTTATCTGAAAAACAAATCAAAGCCGCTATTCGGGAACGGCTCGTGACGGAAAAGTTTTTCGCGCCGTATTATCAGCATGTCGATGGTACGTCGTTCGCAGCGCCGATCGTATCGGCCGTCATCGCTCAAATGCTCGAGGCCAATCCTAGGCTGACGCCCGGATTGATCAAAATGATTGCCGAAACCACGGCTCGGCGCCTGCCAGGTCTGGCTCCGGAGAAACAGGGTTTCGGCCTGATCGTGCCTAAAGCGTGCGTCAAACAGGCCCTTCGCGAAACGCATGCCGTCGAAACCGATTCGCCCCAAGTACTCGATGACCGGATTATTTTTTATTATCACGATCATGCTGCTAAAAAGGTTTGCCTGCTTGGCGATTTTACGGCGTGGCAAAAAGATACCATTCTGCTAAAAAAAATCGGCGACGGCGTCTGGCGCGCCGATATCCCGCGGTTGTCACCGGGACAATACGCGTATAAATTTCTTATCGACGACCATCGGTGGATCGAAGATCCATTGAATCATCGCAAAGAAAACGATCGTTACAACGGCATGAACAACTTGTTGCTGGTTCCGTAAACGACCTTCAAGAAAAGCGTGTATTTATAAGCTTTCATGGCTTTTGCCATTCCAAAATTTCTCAATTAAAATTTGATTTTTTCTGGCAATTATAGTATTTTCGTGCCCTAAAATACTATTCATACGATTTCGGCAATACAACTACTACCAATAGATTGAGGAGACATCATCCTATGATGACGAAAATCAGAGAAAAGACGCATATTCTTTTGTGGATATTAGTCTTTTGTTTTATCGCGTTGATTGTGATCGAGTGGGGCGCCAATTATTCCGACATTGCCCGCACCAAGCGCGGTATCATCGGCAAAGTCAACGGCGAAGACGTTCGATACGCGGACTTCCAGACGGTATACTACAATCAGATTCAGCAAATGCAGCAGCAAAAGAACGAGTCCTTATCTGAATCGGAAATGGAACAAGTAAGCGATCAGATCTGGGGACAAATTACGGAGGAAATGCTGCTCAGGGATTTCATCAAAGACAATGCGATAGCCGTCGGCGATTCCGAAGTGGTTTTTCATTTACGCAATAATCCGCCCGATTTTCTTCGTCAAAGCCCTTCATTTCAGACCGATGGACAATTCGATCAGAATAAATATTTGCAGGCGCTCAATAATCCGGCTTTCGCCAAAGAATGGGCATCGATCGAAAACATTCTTCGCGTCCAATTGCCATTGGTCAAACTCCAGGGTTTGATCTCGTCCTCCGTTCGCGTTTCCGAAAGCGAATTACGCCAGGAATATACGCGCCGTAACCTCAAACTCAGCGGCAAGATTATTTATTTCAGTCCCGCTGATTTTCCGATCGAATCCATTACGGTCGGCGATGATGAAATCAAATCGTATTATGACGCACACATTGACGATTATAAAGAACAGGAAAAAACCAAACTGGTGTATGTGACTTTCGGCGATGCACCGACTAAAGATGATTCGGCGGAAGTATTTGCGCGTATTGAAGACGTTCGCAAACAAGCGTTGGAAGGAAAGGATTTTGCCGAATTGGCTAAAGTATATTCCAGCGAACCGGGCGCGGCCAATACCGGCGGCTCTCTCGGATGGTTTACACGCGGACGGATGGTACAAGAATTCGAAGACGCGTGTTTCAAAGCCAAAACCGGTGAAATTGTCGGACCGGTTGAAACGCAATTCGGCTATCATATCATCAAAATCGAAGAAACGAAATTTAAAAATAATTCTAAAGACAAAAGCCAGGACAGCGTCAAAGCGAGCCATGTCTTGATTCGGATGGAGCCTAGTCAAACCACGGTTGAAACGGCGCGCGAAAATGCGAATGCGTTTTACGACGTAGCCAAAGAGGCAGGCTTCGATGTTGCGCTGGAAAAATTTGCCGGAAAATTTGAATTAAAGCCGGACACGACCGTCGATATCGTCAATAACGACGTCGGCATGATCGCCGGTTTTCCGGACCGTTTGCGCAGCGTCGTACGTTTTGTTTTCAGCAACGACGTCGGCACGGCCACTCGCCCGTTTAAAACCAATCTCGGATTTACAATTTTCAAATCCATCAGCCGCACTCAAAAAGGCATTCAACCTCTGGAGTCGGTTCGCGAAAAAGTTAAAAATGCGGTCATCGAAGAAAAACGCAAAGACCTTGCTTTCAAAAAAGCCCAGGACTACCGTGCCAAAGCCAGGTCTATCGACGAAGTGCGGTTGGTCGATACGTCCATTACGATCCGTGATTTATCCAATTTTACTCTTTCCAGTTCGATCCCGGGCGTCGGACGCGATACCAAAATCAATGGCGTGCTGTTTCAATTGCCGGTCGGTACTTTTGCCGATGCGATCAAAGGCAATCGCGGCGCGTATCTGGTGCAAATCCAACAGCGCGACGAGTTCAAAGAATCCGTTTATCAGGAAGCGCGTCGTAATCTGAAAACGCAGTTATTGAACACCAAACAACAGCGCGCGTATCGCGACTGGCTGGAAACGACGAAAAAAGTCATGGAAATTGAAGACTTCCGCGCTGATTTTAATTTATAATAAAGCATGAATTCCGGTTGGGAAACATATTCGCCCGTTGTGGATGAACAAACGAAGACGGAGAAATCACCGTCGGATTCTACGACGCTCGATTCACCGATGCGCGTCATTCTTTTCAATGACGATATTCATACGTTTGACGAAGTCATCGCGCAGTTGATCAAAGCCACCGGATGTACTTCATCCAAAGCCGAAGCGCTCGCGTGGGAAGTTCATACAACCGGAAAAGCCGTGTGTTATGAAGGAGAACTGAGTGAGTGCTTACGCGTTAGTGGAGTTTTGGAGGAAATAGGATTGCACACGCAGATTGAACCGTAGGAGTTCTTTTACCACAAAGACACTAAGACATAAAAAATATAAAATAAAAACCCCGATCGATTGCGATCGGGGTTTTCGACTTTTTGGTCACGACGATGTCAGTTCGAGCCCGGTCGAGAACGACAAGAAGTAGCTAGATTTCTGCAAGTTATTCTCGACTCTGCTCGAAATGACATGCTTTTAAATTCTTAATCAGCCCAGTAAAATTCGAGCTTGGTGTCTTGGTGCTTTCGTGGTCACAAAAATTCTACGGATGCGTGCGCCAGCGTCGTCCGTCTTTGGCGAGCAATAAATCCGATGCCAACGGTCCCCACGTTCCGGCCGGATAATTGGGAAAATCATTCGGTTTGGTTTTTTTCCAATAATTAATGATCGGCATCACCAACCACCACGCCACTTCCACCATATCTTTTCGCATAAACAACGTCGCATCGCCGCGCAAACAGTCGAGAATTAAACGTTGGTAGGCTTCCGCAATTTCCACGTTAAATGCGTCATTGTAAGAAAACTGCATGTCGACGGATTTGAGTTGCATCGTCGGGCCTGGAACTTTGGCCTCGAACTTCATTGTGATCGATTCGTCGGGCTGAATCTGTAATATTAGCACATTCGGAGCGACATCTTCCTTGGCCGTTCGCGAGAACATCAGGTGCGGCGTGCGTTTGAAGAAAATCGCAATTTCGCTGTCGCGCCGCGGCATACGTTTACCGGTGCGAATATAAAACGGCACGTCCGCCCAGCGCCAATTGTCGATCAGAATTTTACCCGAGACAAATGTTTCGGTCGCCGATTTGGGATCGACGTTGGGTTCTTTACGGTAACCTTCGACCATTTCATTCTGCACTACTCCGGCATCGTATTGGCCGCGCACCCAAAATTGATCGACGTCGTCTTCTTTGACGGGCCGGATCGCGCGCAGAACTTTTATTTTTTCATCGCGCACGGCGTTGGCGTCGAACGTGGTCGGCGGTTCCATCGCAACCAGCGCGACCAATTGCATCACGTGATTCTGGATCATGTCGCGCAACGCGCCGGATTCTTCGTAATAGCCGCCGCGTTTTTCCACGCCGAGGCTTTCCGCCGCGGTGATCTGGACGTGATCGATATAATTGCGATTCCACAGCGGTTCGAAAATGCCGTTGGCGAAACGAAAAGCCATAATATTTTGCACCGTTTCTTTGCCGAGATAATGATCGATGCGGTACACCTGCCACTCTTCGAAGGCTTTCGCAATTTCCTGATTCAAAGTTTGCGCCGATTCGAGATCGCGTCCGAAAGGTTTTTCAATGATGAGCCGCCGCCAGTGATGAGAACCGCTTACGCGGGACATCCCATGTTCTGCGAGACGGCGCGTGATCGTCGGAAATACGCTCGGCGGCGTCGAAAGGTAATACAACCTATTGTCTTTACAAT
>JABWBZ010000358.1 GCA_013359335.1 bacterium | reverse complement strand
CGGCAATATTACCATCGGCGAATTTTCATCGCGTGACGTAAAAAAACGCGAAATTCCGTATTTGCGGCGACAACTCGGAATTGTTTTCCAAGATTTCCGTTTGTTGCGTGATCGTAACGTATACGACAATATTGCGTTTGCGCTGGTCGTGACCGACACGCCGAAAAACGAAATGCCGAAAAAAGTTATGCGCGCGCTGGCAGAAGTCGGTTTATCCAATAAAAAAAACCGGATGCCGTTCGAACTGTCCGGCGGCGAGCAGCAACGCGTCGTGATCGCTCGCGCTTTAGTCAATGAACCGATGGTTATTCTCGCCGATGAACCTACCGGAAATCTCGATCCCGATACGTCGATGGAAATCATGATGCTGCTTCAAAAAATTAACAGCGAAGGAACGGCCATCATCATGGCGACGCACGATTACGAAATCGTTAAAAAAATTCCAAAACGGATTATTCGAATCGAAAAAGGAAAGATTTCGAGTTAATAGTCATCCCCGCGAAAGCGGGAATGACGGGAGCAATAAAATAAGATCCATTCAATTTTTATTGAAGCAGGAAATTTCATGCCAAAACGAACCATTAAAAAAATCCTAATAGCCAATCGCGGTGAAATTGCGCTAAGAATCATTCGTGCTTGCCGTGAGATGGGTATTACAACGGTTGCCGTCTATTCAGAAGCGGATCGCACAGCGGCGCACGTCCGGCTGGCCGATGAAGCGTATTGCGTCGGCGAAGCGCCGTCTTCCAAAAGTTATCTCGTGATGGAAAATATTCTCAATGCGGCCAAACAATCCAAAGCGGACGCCATTCACCCCGGCTACGGTTTTTTGAGCGAGAATGAAGATTTTGCTCAACTCGTAAACGATAACGGAATTATTTTCATCGGTCCTTCACCGGAGGCGATGGCGAAGATGGGCAGTAAAACCGAAGCGCGTAAATTAGCCAAAAGCGCGGGCGTTCCCACGGTTCCCGGAACGGAAGAAGGTATCCGCGACAAAGCCGGGGCTAAAACGATTGCCGAAAAAATCGGGTTTCCGATCTTAATAAAGGCAGCGGCCGGCGGCGGCGGTAAAGGCATGCGCGTCGTTGAAAGGGCGTCCGAACTCAACGACGCGATCGATCGCGCTCAAGGCGAAGCGCGTTCGGCCTTTGGCGACGACACGGTGTACATCGAAAAATACGTGACAAAACCACGGCATATCGAAATTCAAATTCTGGCCGACGAGCACGGCAACGTCGTGTATCTTGGCGAGCGCGAATGCTCGATCCAGCGCCGCCATCAAAAAGTTGTCGAAGAGGCGCCGTCGGCGATCGTGTCGCCGGAACTGCGCAAAAAAATGGGCGAATCGGCAGTGAAATTGGCCAAAGCATGTAACTATGCCAATGCCGGCACGCTGGAATTTCTCGTCGATGCGGATTTGAATTATTATTTTCTCGAGATGAATACACGATTGCAAGTGGAACATCCGGTGACTGAAATGGTGACCGGCATCGACATCGTCAAACAGCAAATTCTCGTGGCATCAGGCGAGACGCTGCCTTTCAAGCAGGAAGACATCCGGATCAGCGGCCACGCGATCGAATGCAGAATTTACGCGGAGGACGTGGAAAATAATTTCGCGCCGTCAATCGGCAAGATCGAACATCTCGAACCGTCGCTCGGGCCGGGCATCCGTGAAGACAGCGGCATTTTCGAAGGCGATTCAGTGCAAATTTATTACGATCCGATGATTTCCAAATTAGTCGCATGGGGCAATGATCGGGCTCAGGCTATCGATCGGATGCGGCGCGCTCTTCGGGAATATGCCGTCGTCGGCGTAGAAACGACGATTCCGTTTTGCCTTTTCGTGATGGAGAATGATAAATTTATCCAAGCCGATTTCGACACGAGTTTTGTAGCGCAAGAATTTTCACCGGCCAAATTAAAATACAAAGAAGAAAAAATCGCCGCCATCGCCGCCGCGCTTCACGATTATACCAACAAACAATCGCAGAAAAGCGCTTTCACCGCGTCGCAACAAAACAGCAAAGTGAGTAGATGGAAATTGGCGGGGAGGAAGCTGTAGTTCATTTGCTTGATTATGAATTAAGAAAAACCCCGCACGAGTGATCGAGCGGGGTTTTAAATTTTCTTAGTATCTCGGAAACTGTGACAGCCACAAAACAAAAAGCATTTCAAAACGACATATAGTGGTTATATGAATCCTTGATTTTAAGTTGTCCAAAGGAATCTATTAAGTCAATGACAGTTAAACTACCAATAAAAAAGCCCCAATCAAAAAATTGGGGCTTTAAAAAAATAAATCCCGGCAACGTCCTACTTTTCCATGCAGCTACCCACACGGTATCATTAGCGCTGGCGGGCTTAACTGCTCTGTTCGGAATGGGAAGAGGTGTTTCCCCGCCGCTATAGTCACCGGAAATTTTTATAAAAAATAAAAGACAATTGAGTGTAATCAGACACAAGTTCGAGAATCAATATTAGTGCTCTATTAAAATAAAATAAAATCAAGCCGCACGACTTATTAGTATCACTCGACTGAACGCATCACTGCGCTTACATCTGTGACCTATCAACCATGTCATCTCCATGGAGTCTTTAGTGGCTTGCGCCAGGGATACCTAATCTCAGGGTGGGTTTCGTACTTAGATGCTTTCAGCACTTATCCCGACCGAACATAGCTACTCAGCCGTGCTTTTGGTAAAACAGCTGATGCACTAGAGGTTCGTCCATTCCGGTCCTCTCGTACTAAGAACAGATCCCTT
>JABWBZ010000063.1 GCA_013359335.1 bacterium | reverse complement strand
GCTATGAGTTTCAGCGCCGCCTTGTTTGGACGACTGAGGACAAGATCCGCTTTATGGACACCATTCTTAAAGGTATGCCCTTTCCAGAGATCTATGTTGCAAATGGGCCAGTTGACGTCAATACGGGCGAAATTATGGCGGCGACGAGCAAACCGGATTTTGATATCATGTGGTTCGTCAACGGCATTTCATCGGAATCCTGGAAATCTTTAAATGAAAATCCGGACAAACCGATGTTCAATCGCATCGTACAGGCGTCGTACGCGCCGGGATCGACTTTTAAGATGATCACGGCGATTGCCGGCCTCGAAGAAGGGATCGTGACGCCGAATACGTATTTTTCTTGCAAGGGTGTTTTCTTCCTCGGCGGCAACCGTTTTCGCTGTTGGTACCACACTGGACACGGCCCGGTGAATATGGAATACGCCATCACGCAATCCTGCGACGTGTATTTTTATAATCTCGCGTGGAAACTTGGAATCAATACACTGGCTAAATATGCGCGGATGTTTGGATTGGGCGAACAAACCGGCGTCGATTTACCGAACGAAAAACCCGGCGTGATACCGACGACCGATTATTTCAACCGCCGGTACGGACAGAATAATTGGAAAGCCGGCACGGTGGTCAATCTCGGTATCGGCCAGGGTGAAGTGTTATCGACACCGGTGCAAATGGCGCAATATTGCATGATGCTGGCCAATTACGGAAGTTATCAGGTTCCGCATTTTGTCCGGTATGCCGAAGATGAAGAAGGTATCCGGAAAGTCATTTATCCTGTACGGCAAGTTCCGGTGAAACGCGAGCATATCGATCTCATGCGGTACGCGATGTGGACGGTGGTGAATACGTATTCCGGAACCGGCAAAGGCGCCGCCATCAAAGCGGCCCAGGTTGCGGGTAAAACCGGTACGTCGGAAAACGTTCACGGCAATTACCACGGCTGGTTTATCGGATTCGCTCCGTATAATAATCCTGAAATCGCGGTCGCCGTCATTATGGAAAACGGCGGCGAAGGATCAGACGTCGCCGCGCCAATGTGCGCGCGCGTTATGCATTATTATTTTACGGAAGTCAGAAATAAAAAACCGTTTGATCCACGGCAACTCAAAGAGAAAAAATTTCAGACGCTCATGACTCGAACGAGCTTTCAAAAACCATGATATGATTTTAATCGTCGAAAAAATAAAATCGTTTTTAAAAGATTTGGATTATTACGTCCTTATTCCAACTTTGGGATTGTGCTTGCTGGGTCTGGTGTCGATTTTCAGCGCGACGTACACGGACGCCGAGGATATCAATTTCACCAAACAAATTTCATTTTTCGGAATCGGAATTGTCCTGATGTTGGCCGTCATTCTGATTCCGATACGGCTGATCGACAGCGCTTCGCTGACGTTTTATGCCATTATGTTGGTGTTGCTTGTTTTTGTACTGTTATTCGGACCCGTTCGATATGGCGCGAAACGGTGGATTGCTTTGGGGCCGCTGAGTTTGCAGCCGTCGGAACTCGCCAAAGTAGCGACGATTCTTACGGTCGCGCGCATGCTAGCGCTGCAACGTATCAACGCCTCCAGTCTTTACAATATCATTCTATCGATTGCGCTGGTCAGCGTTCCGATGTTTCTCGTTTTTCGCGAGCCGGACTTGGGAACCGCGTTGTGCATCGGCTGCGTGGCGCTCCCGATGTTGTTCTGGCACGGTATTTCGTGGTTTTCGATTTTTGTAATGTTTTCACCGCTCGTTACCGTTTTAATTCACATCGGCAGCGGTTATAATTTTGATTTTTTTATCGCAACGCTGTTTCTGATCTTAGTCGTTCTGTATTTTTCAAAACGCAGCGCCAAAATGATTTTGGTGGTGTTGATGATTAATGTTGTAGTCGGGCTGGGATCGGAACCTTTATGGGATTCCCTGAAAGATTATCAGAAAGAACGAATTCTGACGTTTCTCGATCCGGAACGCGACGCCAAAGGCGCAGGATACCAAGTTTTGCAATCGCAAATCGCCATCGGATCCGGCGGGCTTCTCGGCAAAGGTTATTTAGAAGGCTCGCAAACGCAACTGCATTTTATGCCCGAACAGCACACCGATTTTATTTTTTCGGCGTTAGCCGAGGAATTTGGTTTCGCCGGTTCGGTGATACTGCTGGCTTTGTTTGCAATTCTGATCGTACGCATTATCATGATTGCCGACGTCGTGGACGATAAATTTTCCAGTCTGACGTTAATCGGCATCGCCTCGTTATTCACGTTCCAGGTATTGGTCAATATCGGCATGACCACAGGCATCATGCCCGTAACGGGTATTCCACTCCCGTTTTTAAGTTACGGCGGGACGGCGCTATTGACTAATCTTTTGCTGGTCGGCATCGTGCTCAATATTGCCATGCGGAAAAAAGTGTACGATATTCACTGAAATCATCATGATCAAAGCGATCGTATTCGATCTGGACAACACGTTGGTCGATTTTATGACCATGAAAGAGCGCGCCATCACCAGCGCCGCCGAAGCCATGATCGACGCGGGTTTGAACATACCCAAAAATGAAATTATCGGACGGATTAAATCAATTTACGACGAGCGCGGATTCGAATATCAGAAAGTTTTTGACGATCTGCTCGAAAACCTGTTTGGAAAAATCGACCATAAAATCCTGGCGAACGGTATCGTCGCGTACCGCCAATCGCGCGAAGCATCGCTGGTGCCGTATCCGCACGTCCATCACACGTTGATCGAACTCGCCAAAAAAGGTTTCAAACTTGCCGTCGTCACCGACGCGCCAACCCGCGAGGCATGGCTGCGTTTATGTTATCTCAAGCTTCATCACACTTTCGATGTCGTTATGACCTTCGAAGACACGCTGGAGCGTAAGCCGCATCCGGCTCCGTTTATGAAAGCGTTGAATGCATTAAATACCGCGCCGCAGGAATCGTTGATGATCGGCGATTGGGCGGAGCGCGACATGCTCGGCGCCAAACAACTCGGCATGAAAACCGTCTTCGCCCGATACGGCGACGTTTTCGATACCAAAGAACCGGGCGCCGATTTTGAAATAACCGATATCATTCAACTCCTCGATATCGTTAAACAAGAAAATGCATAAAAAAAATGTATCATCATATCCGTCAAAGTATTTTTTTCGGTTTGATACTCTGTCTAAGCTGCACACAAGCCAGTTACCTGGCAACGCATGCGCCTTGGGAGTTGATATTTCAAAAAAAAGTGTACGGCGGCGCGGCTGAACTTGTGGGGACGGAACTCAACGCGCCGTCTTTTTCATTGTATGCCAATGGCCGGGTTATTTATTACCGGTACGTCGATGGAAAAAGAAAAATGGCCGTATCCGATTTGTCGCGCGAGGAATTTCTCGAACTATTGACGGCAATCTCCGATAAGCTGACGCCAACCGACACGACCGTTATTCTGGATGAATCATCCGAAGCTCCGGTTACGGAATATTATTTTTACGGGCGCCGAATCCGGATTAAAGGGCTGGGCCTTTCTTCGTCACACAATGCTTTCGAAAAATTTAACGACTCAATCGACCGGATACATTTCGAAAAAAATAGGAATTATATTCCTGAAAAAATTATTCTGTATGTCAAACGTTTGCCCACAGGCGATATCGGCAATTGGCCGGAGTGGAAAATTCCTGACATTGACCTCGACAAAATTTATAAAAAAGAAATCAGCTTCTACGAACCCAATTCAAACGAAAACAGTCTTGTCATCGAAGGAAAATGGGTTAAACCGGTGCAGGATTTTGCCGAACAGACCGGTGTGTATAAAAAATGCGTTTTGAATAAAAAGATTTACGCTGTCGGTTACAGGCCGGTTCTTCCCGGGCAGAGTATTGAATAAAAGACATTCATTGAATAAATGAACGGTTTTCTCTTGCCGGGCTGTTGTTTTTTTAGTATTATGGCGGGCTTTTATTGACCGCCTTGCATTTTAAATTGTATAGTATCAATGCGTGATTAAAAGTCAGATCATTCGGAGGTTTCGAAAATGTGTGGAATTATCGGATATGTAGGCAAACGGAATGTGTTGCCGATTATTATGAACGGGCTGAAGCGAATGGAATATCGCGGATACGATTCCGCCGGGCTGGCCATCATCGAAGACGACCACCTGGAAATTCGCAAAAGCGCGGGCAAATTGAGCGAACTCGAAAACATCGTTAAAACGGAAAAGTTCCGCGGCACGGTGGGTATCGGACACACGCGGTGGGCGACTCACGGCGTGCCCAACACGAATAACGCCCATCCGCACATCGGCGACCGGGGCGATATTGCGATCATTCACAACGGTATCATCGAAAATTATGCCGCCCTGAAGATCGAACTTCAGAAAAAAGGGCATTCATTTCACACGGATACCGACACGGAAACCGTGGTGCACTTGATCGAGGAATTTTATGAAAATTCCAATGACCTCGAAACGGCCGTGCGCGAAGCCTTGCTCTGCGTGAAAGGCACGTATGGAATTGCCGTCGTGTCGGCGCGCGATCCTTATAAAATAGTCGTGGCGCGTCATGGCAGTCCTTTGGTGCTTGGTCAGGGTAATGACGAATTTTTTGCCGCTTCAGACGCTTCGGCGATCGTCGCACATACTCGGCAGGTGGTTTACCTCGAAGACAATGAAATGGCCGTTATAACATTGGATGGCATTACGACTAAGAATATGGAAAATCAGCCGATCATCAAAAAAGTTGAAGAAATTACTTTCGATGTTGCACAGATCGAGAAGCAGGGTTATGCCCATTTCATGCTCAAAGAAATTTTTGAACAGCCGAATACCATCACCGACGCTATGCGCGGCCGGTTGGTCGTCGACGAAGGCATTTCCAGGCTGGGCGGATTGAGTGAGCAGATTGATGCGCTGAAAAGCGCCAAAAAAATTGTTTTCATTGCTTGCGGCACGTCATGGCACGCGGCCTTAGTCGGTGAATATATGATCGAAGAATTTGCGCGGATTCCCGTCGAAGTTGAATACGCTTCGGAATTTCGCTACCGCAATCCGGTCATGGAAGAAGGAACGGTCGTGATCGTCATCAGCCAGTCCGGCGAGACGGCGGACACGCTGGCCGCAATGCGTGAAGCGAAACGCCGCGGCGCCACCGTATTGGGTATATGTAATGTTGTCGGCAGTACGATCGCTCGTGAAACCGACGCCGGCGTTTATATTCACGCCGGGCCGGAAATCGGCGTCGCTTCGACCAAAGCTTTTACGTCGCAATTAACCGTCATTGCCTTAATTACCGTTTTGCTCGCGCGGCTGCGCAATATGTCGGCCGTCGAAGGCAAACAGATCGTCGAAGAAATGCTGACGCTGCCCGATAAAGTGCGCACCATTCTCACCAGCAACGACTTGATTCGCGAAATCGCCGAAAAATATATCGATAAACGCAATTTCCTATATCTCGGGCGCGGTTATAATTTTCCCGTTGCGCTCGAAGGCGCATTGAAGCTGAAAGAAATTTCCTACATTCATGCCGAAGGCTATCCCGCTGCAGAAATGAAACACGGCCCCATTGCGCTGATCGATGAAGACATGCCGACGGTTTTTATAGCGCCTAAAGACGCCATCTATGACAAAGTCGTCAGCAATATCGAAGAAGTGAGGGCGCGCGGCGGTAAAATCATCGCCATCACCACCGAAGGCAATACCGAAATTCGTTCCAAAGCCGAACACGTGATTTACGTTCCCAAAACGCATGATTTTCTCATGCCGATACTGAGCGTTATCCCTCTGCAAATGCTCGCGTATCACATGGCTGTCCTCCGCGGCTGCAACGTCGATCAGCCGCGAAATCTTGCCAAGAGCGTCACGGTGGAATAATAAACGTAATTTTGTATTTAAACGAATAAGCCCGGCCCGATCAAGCTGGGCTTATTTATTTTCTGTCGATAATTATAAAAAAAATTTAATCATGGATAGAATCGACGTCACGTCGTCAGAATTGAAATCGGTAGGATACGATCCGGATCTTGCGGTTTGTCAACCTCAACTCCCGGCCTCTCTCCTTTATCTAAGGAGAGAGGAACCGTCGTACGCAAAATTTCCTGCAAATCGGTTTCCCTTCTCCTTTGAAAGGAGAAGGGTCAGGGATGAGGTTGTCAAAAGAATCTGATCACACTACAACTTCACCTTCATCACCACCGGTTCTTTCAATTGATCCAAGTCAAAGATTTTGCCATCCTCGGTAAAGCTACGTAGCTGGCTATTCGCGATAAAGTAGAATTCGTTATTCACGATCACGCCCGTCGTGGGAATATTGTAGATAGGATTGCCGTATTCGAGAATTTCCGCGCGGTCGACGCCGTCACCTGTTGCATTCAGAAAAAACCGCATGATACGGGCGTGCGGCCCGGCGCCGTTTTGCACTGCGATCAGGGCGTTTTTATGCCAATACAGCCCGTCGATGCCGGTCAGCGTTGTTGTCGCCGGACAAGTCAGGTCGACGACGGTTTTCGTCATCAGGTCGATCCGTGATACGCCTTGCCAGTGCGCGACATACAAATAGCCATCGTCATTTAAAACGATACCATTGGGATAAATAAATTTTTCGGCGAGGAAAACTTCGAGCGAATCGCCCGCCGCCGTGATCACGTAAATTGAGCCGGTTTCGCTGTCGGTAATGAAAAGATCGCCATTCGGCGTGAAGGTGACGTCATTAAAAAGATGCGCTTTCGGTTTGTTGCTCACGACGTATTTTTTGATCAGGGTGCCTTTGTCCACGTCGTATTTGAAAATCGCACTGCGGCCCTGATCTTTTTCGTCGTAGCCTTTCATCCGCGGACTCCCTATCACCGACGCGACCCAGAGCGTCCTACGGAAACCATCGACTTTCATTCCCAACGTACTCCACAAATCGTCCTGCGCTTCCGACGCGAAATCCTTTGCAACTCTTTTTTTATCGACGCTCACGATCTTGCGTTTGTAAATACTGCTGAGATAAAAAAGCTGATTCAAAGGATCGTACGTTATGCCTTCCGGGATCAGGTCTTTTTCGTCGACGGAAAACGCTTTTTTACTCACATTGGTCGGAACTTCCAGCCTGTTCCAGTCGCGCACGATCGTTTTCAGTTCGCACGAATCCCAGAGCGCCGCGTAAGCGCTGTCGGTCTGCGGACTGAAATCGAATCCCATCGCGGTGATTTTTTTCAGGAGTTCAAGAGCTTGCTCGTGCTGGCCTTTGAGCGCGTACGCGCGGGAAAGATTGTGATTGAATTCGATCTGGATCGGCGCAAGATTGTAAGCTTTTTTGGCGTTTTCGAGAAAGGCGTTATAATCGCGCTTTTGATAATCGTTCAGCGATTTGAAATAAAACTCGTAAGGATTTTGCGCATGAAGCGCCGCAGTCAGCAATAATGAAATTAAAAGACGAGTCATGGTACAATTCCTATGAGGATGCTTCCCAACAGTCATTCCAGCGAAAGCGGGAATCCTTGGTATTTACTTTGCGTTAATTCAAAGAACGTGACACGACGTAGTAGTGTCTACCGTTTCGTCAAGCCCAGCCGGATGCCGAGGCCGATAAAAACCGACGCGCAGAGATAACGCTGGAATGTCCAGAACCGTTTATTCGACTGAATAAAATTACCGGCGAAGCCGAAAATCACAGCGACCAGAATATTAACGATGGTTCCGGACGTATTGAACAGCAAACCGAGGAAAATAACTTGCAGGGTAAACGTATCGGACGACGGGCTGGCAAACTGAGGCAAAAAGGCAAGAAAGAAGATTCCGACTTTCGGATTGAGCATATTCGTCACGGCGCCCTGCTGAAAAAGTTTTTGCAGTGACGAACGCGGCAAGGCCGAGAGTTCGTTTTGCGGCGTTTTGTCGATCAGCATTTTGACGCCGAGATAAATCAAGTACGCCGCGCCGGCATATTTGACCACTTCGAAAGCCATCGACGAATACGTGAGCAGCGCCGACAGCCCGAACGCGGCAAGAATCGTGTGCACAAGGCATCCGGCAGCGATACCAAGCGACGAAACTATGCCGGCCATTCGCCCCTGGCTGATGCTGCGCGTCGCGACGTACAGCATATCCGGCCCTGGCGTAATATTCAGCATGATCGTAGCCAAAAGAAAAACGGACAAATTACCGGCATCAAGCATAAGGCGTAATTTTGTTTATTTTTGAAGTTTCTTTTTCAAACGCCGACGCATTTCCGCAATCGAAATTCCCCCTTCAGATTTAAGATTTGTTCGCGAACGTTCGATCAAATCCAGGAATTTCGGATTGTTGCTCAACGAAACTGTTTCCAAATCCGTACCGCTAATCCCAACCAGGGCTGCCAGAGGCTTACCGTCTATCGTTATAATAACCGGCTCTTTTTTTACTTTCTTGGCGTATTCGGCAAGCGTTTTTTTAGCCTTGTCTAATTCTAAAGTTTTCATAAAATGAACACCTCTTTTCCAATACGTACTTGATTACGAATTTTTATTCCTATTGCTAAAACATAAACCAGCCGTTTTTCTTCCTCCACATCATAATATATCCGTAAATCTCCCATTCTAAGCTCCCAAGAAGCAACCGGGTTTGGACGCATTGGCTTACGGTTTCGAGTAACTACAGTTGCGTCGTAAGTCAGATGTTTTTCAATTCCATCGAGAACAATATTCTGCTGACGACTTGAAAGCACACGCAGATGCTGTTCTGTATCGTCCGCTAACCGGACATCATATTTCAAAATTTAAGCTTTCATTTTTCGCGGATTTCTACAGCGTAATTTCCCATTTTTTCAATTCGTCCAGCATTCTATGATTCGTCATGTCGATGTGGATCGGCGTGATGGAAATTTTGTTTTTGGCGACAACAACATCGTCGATATCGTCTTCGGTGTCGAGATTCATTTTTTTGCCGGTAAGCCAGTAATAGGCGCGTCCGCTGAGATCGACGCGTTGTTCAAAATATTCGTCATACCGCCCGCTTCCTTGGCGAGTGATTTGTACGCCTTTGACGGTGTCTTTCGTGCCGGGAGGAATGTTAATATTTAAAAAAGTGTCTTTGGGCAATTTCTTTTCCATCACGATATTGGCAACTTTAGCGGTGAAGGCGGCAGCGAGGCTCATGTCGGACTTGAAATCAAAACTGGTGAGCGAGGATGCAATCGCAGGAACGCCCATGATCACGCCTTCGGTCGCAGCGCTGACAGTGCCGGAATACAAAACATTGGTCGCGGTGTTCGATCCGTGATTGACGCCGGAAACGACAATATCCGGTGTTTTCGGCATGATTTTTTTGACGGCAATTTTCACGCAGTCGGCGGGCGTTCCGGAAATGGCATATCCGTGAAATTTATCCGGGCGGTTGAATTCGATCACGCGGATCGGATCGTTGATCGTGATGGCATGCCCGACGGCGCTACGTTCGATGTGCGGCGCGACCACCGTCACTTCACCGAGTTTTTTGAGCTCTTTGTAAAGAGCAAACAAGCCTGCGGAATCGATACCATCATCATTGGTAAGCAAAATGTGTTTCATGGGAAATTTCCTTGGAAGTTTGATGTGAAAAAATAAAGGTGATAACGCGTATCACCTTAACTTTCTGTAACCTGATTTAAATCGAAATGGGGATCGGTTTTGGTCCCGAAAAATTCAAGTAATTTATCCAAAGTGTCTTTTAAATCTTTACGAGGCACGATCAGATCGACGAAACCATGTTCCAACAAAAACTCAGCGCGTTGAAATCCCGGCGGAAGATCTTTGCCGGTGGCTTCTTTCACGACGCGCGGGCCGGCAAAACCGATCAGCGCGCCCGGCTCGGCAATGATCACGTCACCCAGCATAGCGAAACTCGCGGTCACGCCGCCGGTGGTCGGGTCAGTCAGAATCGAAATGTACGGTAATCCTTGCTCATGCATCAGCGCCAGCTTCGCGCTGGTTTTAGCCATCTGCATCAGCGACAAAGCGCCTTCCATCATTCGTGCTCCGCCTGAAGCGCTCACGATGATCAACGGCAGTTTGTGTGCAAGCGCGGCATCGGCGGCTCTCGAAATTTTTTCGCCGACGACTGAACCCATGCTTCCGCCGATGAAACCGAAATCCATCACCGCCAAAACCACCGGTCGCCCGTTCAGTTTTCCATACCCGGTGTGAATGGCGTCTTTGATGCCGGTTTTGGAAACCGTCGTTTTGATGCGATCGGAATATTTTTTGGTGTCGGTGAATTCCAGCGGATCGACGGAAACCATATTTTTATTGATCGTAATAAACGTTTTATCGTCGAGAATCATTTGAATGTACGTTTTCGCAAAAATCCTGAAATGAAATCCGCATTTCGTGCAGCAATTGAAATTCGCCCACAAATCTTTTTTGTAAATAATTTCACCGCACTGGTCGCATTTCACCCAGACATTGGGCAATTCTTTTTTCTCGGTATCGACGTTAACGCCTTCTTTGGTACGTTGAAACCAATTCATCCTTTATCCTCTTTGGTAATAATTAAATCCATTAAAATCGCATCTTCGCTCCGCAGAAATCCATCATTGTAATAATTTTTTCTGACGCCGACTTTCAAAAATCCGTATTGGGCGTATAATTCAATTGCTTCGCGATTAGACTTTCTGACTTCGAGCATGATTTTCGCACAGCCACGCGCGCGCGCGATCGTAATAATTTTGTCGATCAGTAATTTGGCAAGTCCCATTCGCCGGTAATCGGGATGAACCGCGATATTGGCTAAATGGCACTCGTCAAGCAAAATCCAGATAAACGCATACGCGATGATTTTTTTTTCGTATTCAATTCCTAATGGAATCGACAAATCGCTGTTCTTGAATTCCTCAAGAAAATTCTGACGCGTCCACGGACTGTGAAAACACGCGCCTTCAATCAGCATGATTTCATCGAGATCGGATTCGCTGACCGGGCGAACCGTTATATTTTCAAGAATATTCACCGGCGCAATCATAATGCCATAACGCCTTTAAAAGCCTGAACATACATGGGAACCAGCGTCTCGATGGGCTCCAATTCGCGGTTTTGAATTTTCCGATATCCCATCATTGCAATAAAATAAGCGTCCGCTACGGCGTACTGCTTATCGATAAATTCTGTTTTATTTAGTTTTTCATGCGATAATTGTTCACGAATAATTTCCGGTTTATCGGACACACATGCAATGACATCGGTCATTCTATCGGTAAGATCGTTCGTGGAATAAATTTCAGTGTCGGAAATCCGTTCGCCGCTGGAATACGCGGCGCAATAAAATTCATTTTTCCGCGCCGTCAGCGCAACCCACAAAGGTTTGGTTATATAAGAAAGTTTTTGTGCGACGGCGTCGAGCGTCGGCACGCCGGCGAGCGGAATATCGAGAGCAAAGCATAAACCTTTAGCCGTCGAAAGACCAACGCGTAAGCCGGTGAATGAACCCGGCCCGATGGCCACGGCCACACCTTTTAGTTCGGTGCGGTTAACTTTCGCTGTACGCAGCACGTCGTCGATCAACCCGATGATTTTTTCGGAATGAGCATATTGAATGTTGAGCGTTGCCTGGCCAACTTTTTCAATGCCTTGTTCCTTCACGGCAATTAAAGCAACGTCGCATTGCGATGAGGATGTGTCCATTCCAAGATAATACATTTACGATTCTATTTTTTGAACAAGTATATGCCGGTCATTCTCATTCAATTTTTGCAGATCGACTTTCCAGTAGTGAACCGGCAAATGTTTTTTCACTCTTTCAGACCATTCAATCAAACAAACACAGCCATCATTGTTGAAAAAATCATCAACGCCGAGTTCGGCGATGTCTTTTTCGTTACGTATGCGGTAAAAATCGAAATGCCGAACGAGAATCGATTCTCCGCCGATCCGTCCGTCATATTCGTTGATGATCACAAATGTTGGGCTGTTGACGTGTTGTGTGACTTGCAGCCCTTCGCAGATGCCGCGAATAAAAACCGTTTTACCGGCGCCCATTTCACCGAAAAGGGCCACCACGTCGCCGCGCTTCAAATATTGACTGAAAAAGCGGGCAAGCGACAGGGATTCGTCTTCGGTGTGGGTGATTTTTTCAAAAAGCATTTAATAACTTATCTAAAGCCAAAACTACAAATAATAACCGCGTCATTCAAGCGAAATTCATAGGCCCGCACACGGATAAAACTGATAAAGCGGATTTTCACAGATGAATTTTTTTTGTGAAAATTCGCGTTAATTTAAGGCTTAAACCTTCAATTTGTTTCCGGCTTCTTTGTCCAAGAACCAAAATAAATTACCGCTCTTCGGTTGTACTTTTTGCGCGGGATAATCTTTTTTCTCTTCCAAAATCTGATGACAGATCGAAGCCTTGGATGAACCCGAAACGATAAACATAACATTGGCAGCATGATTGATCAAAGGGAACGTCACGGTTACACGGTGAGCCTTAAGTTTTTTGACAAAATTATCGCTGACCCAGCGCTCGGATTCATGAAGCGCTTCTGATTCCGGAAAAAGCGAGGCCGTGTGTCCGTCATCGCCCAAACCGAGCAGAATGAGATCGAATTCCGGAAATCCCGATCCGTAAATTCCGAAAAAATCCCGCATTTCATCTTCATATTGCTGCGCGGCAAGCAAAGGGTCTTCTTCGCTCGCGACCCGGTGCACATGGCCGGATGGAATGGATATTTTCGAAATGAGATTTTCGTTGGCCATGCGATAATTGCTGTCGGGATGTGTGGCTACGACGCAGCGCTCATCGCCCCAAAACAGGTAAACCTTTTGCCAATCCAATTGATCTTTGAACGATTGTGCTAAAGTGTTATAAACACCGGCCGGGGTCGAACCGCCCGATAACGTCAAAGCAAATTGTCCTTTTTGGGTTATCGCTTCGCGTCCGATCGTGACAATTTGTTCAGCCGCTTTTTCATAAAGTTGGTTCGGATTATCAAAAACATGAATAGACATATGGTCTCCTTTTGAGAGAAAATAGATTCCGCAATGTTCGAGCATTTCGATTAACATAACAAATAATATTCAAAAGAAAAACTGAAAACATTTGAGAGTTTCGCCGGAAGTAAGTAAACTCTGGCATCGAGAGAAATCAACATTGTGCGAGTTTGTCAAAAAAGGAGTCATTGAGTGAAGGATGTTTATATCGTAAGCGCAGTGCGTACGGCGATCGGGAAATACGGCGGATCGCTTAGCGGCACCAAAGCGAATGAACTGGGAACTTTTGCTGCCGTAGCCGCCATTCAGAAAGCGGGTCTGAGCGCCGACATGATTGATGAAACGATTTTCGGTTGCGCGCGCCAGGCCGGCATCGGACCAAATATTGCACGGCAGATCGCTCATCGCACAGGCGTGCCGGATTCAAAGCCGGCTTACACGATCAATAAAGCCTGTGGATCGGGATTGAAATCAATTCTAAACGGGTATGCGAGTATTTTGCTTGATGATAACGGTATCGTTCTGGCCGGCGGCGTAGAAAGTATGAGCAACATTCCATACCTTCTGACGCAGGCGCGCTGGGGTTATCGGATGGGTCATGGTGAAGTCATTGACGCCAATCATCTCGACGGATATTTTTGTCCGATGGCGGATAAATTAATGGGCGCCACGGCAGAAGATCTTGCCGGAAAATTTGGTATTTCGAGGGATGAACAAGATCAGTACGCCTTGGAGTCGCAGCAACGCGCGGAAAAAGCGATCAAAGCCGGCCGATTCAAAGACGAAATTGTTCCGGTAGAAATTCAATCCAAAAAAGGTTCGTCGATTTTCGATACGGATGAACATCCACGATTCGGTTCGACGATAGACGAGCTAAAAAAACTCAAACCGGTTTTCCGGAAAGACGGAACGATCACGGCGGGCTCTTCATCCGGCGTTACGGACGGCGCATCGGCGTTGATTTTGGCAAGCGAAGAAAAAGTAAATGAATTAAAACTTAAGCCGCTTGCCCGCATTGTTGCCGCATCGTCGGCCGGAGTCGATCCGCGAGAAATGGGCATTGCCCCGGTACCGGCTGTAAAAAAATTACTCGAAAAAACCAAAACCAAACTTAACAACATCGACCTGATCGAACTCAACGAAGCTTTTGCAGCGCAAGTGCTGGCGTGCGACCGGGAATTGCATTTCGACATGGCGAAATTAAATGTCAACGGCGGCGCCATTGCCCTCGGTCATCCGACAGGCTGTACTGGCGCACGCATCACCGCGACGCTCGTTCATGAAATGCAAAAACGCAACGCACGATTGGGTTTGTCAACTTTATGTATCAGCGGAGGACTCGGACTTGCATTGCTCGTTGAAAAGTGTTAGTTCAATTGAGAGTTAAAAGTTGAAAATTAATTAATGAGAATTTTATGTTGAAAAAAAAATTGTTTTTATTCGTGCTGCTTCTGATTTCCTGTGCGAAGTCAGAAGAAATTGAAAAACCGTTGGGCCGGATTTTGTTCATTCAGGACAACAGGATGCCTGCAGACAGTTTATATTCATTCCTCCACGGTCATAACGATATCGTTAGCGCGCAAGCGCTGATTGCGCTCGGCCAAATTCAGGATACGACGGCAATCGATACGCTGGCTATTTATATGCATCATACTAATCTGGACATCAAACGGCATACGATTTTTGCGCTTGGACAAACCGGCTTTGCGTCCAACAGTTTTTCTATAAAAAACAAAGTTGAAAAACTGCTGCTTGATCAATACCAAAAAGAAAATGACGTTCGGTCAAAAGTAAAAATCATCGAAGCGCTCGGAAAAAACGCAGG
>JABWBZ010000357.1 GCA_013359335.1 bacterium | reverse complement strand
GGATCGACGTCTTCGTCGTTAATGTCATCGATGCTTTTTTCGGAATGGAATTCATCGAACCGGTTAGCGGGGTTGAAACCGGCGGAGCGGCCTTTGGTGGTTTTGGTAAATTGCTTTTGCGGGATTGATTCAAAATCGTTATATTCGTGCGCGTCGTCCTCGTGCATAGGCACGACCGTAAGAGGTTCGTCGTTGATCTTATGGATGGGAATCGGCATGAATTGAAATTAGACGATTTTTGACGAGACGCAAGTTTTTTTCAACACTTCTTTCGTTAGCACAACATACTTAAGTTGAATGCAGATTGCATTAGGAGAAATGTCATGATACCGAGAACAGATTTTCAAGGCGCTTCGGCTCTGCCTTTCGGGCTTCGTCCGCGTAAAGCCGTTTTTTACAATATCGAAGAGATCATCCAACAAAAAGGTTCCGCTTTTTCCGAAGATGAGATAAAACAATTCGAAGAACTCGATTTGGTGTACCGAACGATCGTCGGCATTTTGTATAATTTCGTTCCGCTTTCCGGCCATCCCGGCGGGAGTTTGTCGTCGGGGCGCATCGTCGAAGGGCTGTTATATCAGGCGATGGATTACGATTTTTCGAAGCCGGATATTTTTGAAAATGACATGATCTGTTACACCGCCGGCCACAAAGCGATGGGCCTTTACGGAATGTGGGCGTTGCGCAATGAACTCGTCCGCATCGCATCGCCGTCATTGCTGGCGCCGGATAAGCGACAATTGCGTCTTGAAGATTTGTTGGGTTTCCGCAAAAATCATACACAAGGCACGCCGCTGTTTGAAAAATTCAAAGCCGTGTCGCTCGACGGTCATCCGTCGTGTATTGTTCCCTTCGTAAAAACCGCGACGGGACCGAGCGGCGTGGGCGTTCCGGCTGCGTGCGGGCTTGCTTTCGGCGCGCTGGACATGTATCCGGACGATCCGCCGGTTGCGCACCTGATCGAAGGCGAAGGCGGCATGACACCGGGCCGCGTGTACGAAGCCCTTGCCGCCGCCGCTTCTGCGCAGTTGCATAACGTTATCATGCACATCGACTGGAATCAATCGACGATCGATTCCGACCGCGCGACCGCGGAAGACGACAAACGTGGCGAATACGTGCAGTGGGATCCGAAAGAATTGATGTACCTGAACGACTGGAACGTGATCTGGGTTCCGGAAGGCCATAATTTTAAGCAAATACTCAACGCACAAAAACTTGCATTGTCGCTTAATACAAAAATTCCGACAGCGATCGTCTATCGGACGGTCAAAGGCTGGAATTATGGCATTACAGGCAAATCGTCGCACGGCGCCGGACATAAATTCTGTTCCGACGAATATTACAAATACATCAGCATGTTCGAAATGCGCTACGGCGTTCAATTCCCGCGTTTCAGCGGCGACAAATCGCCGGAGAATGTCGAGAAATATTATTGGGATACATTGCTCGTCATCCGCGGTGTGCTCGAAAAACAAGCGGAATTGACCAAATGGGCTTCGGCAAAAATTCAATCGTCGAAAGAACGTTTGACAAAACGCAATTTGAAAAAACGCGCCGATTCGCCGAATCTCGAAAATTTGTATGACGGAACTTATAAATCAACGGTGATTCCGGACGAACTGAAATTAGAACCGGGAAGTTCGACGACGATCCGCGGCCAACTCGGCAAAGCTTTAGCTGTACTCAACAAAAAAACAAGTGGCGCATTAGTAGCAACGGCAGCGGATCTTTTTGAATCCACCAGCATCGCTGGCGTCAATAAGGGTTTTCCGGAAGGTATGTTCAACGCCGTGACCAATCCTAAAACGCGCCTTGTCGCGGTTGGCGGAATTTGCGAAGACGCGATGGGCGCTTTTATGTCCGGCGTTTCCAGTTACCGCAATCATATCGGCATCAGCGCGTCGTACGCGGCTTTCATCGTCGCGATGGAACACACGGCCGCGCGCTGCCATTGTATCGGCCAGCAAAATTATTGGGAAAGAACGGGCGAACCTTTCCGCACCTGGATTATGGTGAATGGCCACGCCGGCCCGAAAACCGGTGAGGACGGCCCGACGCATGCCGACCCGCAGTGTTTGCAGCTTCTGATGGAAGATTTCCCGAAAGGAAAATTGATAACGCTCACGCCGTGGGAACCTGAAGAAGTGTGGCCGCTTTTGATGGAAGGCTTGCTCAAGCGTCCGGCTGTTCTGGCGCCGTTCGTCACGCGTCCTGCGGAAAACATCATTGACCGCAAAAAATTAAAAATGCCCGAAGCGATCAACGCCGTCAAAGGCGTGTACGCATTTCGCAAAGCGGATCTTTCGGCGAAACATTATCACGGAACGCTTGTTCTGCAAGGCTGCGGCGTGGCCAGCATGTTCGTCAATGGCGTGCTCGAAAAACTCGATCAGGACGGATTGAATATGAACGTCTATTATGTCGCGAGCACGGAATTGTTCCGGCTTTTGTCTGCGGACGAACAGGAAAAAATATTCCCTGAAAAATTCCGCTATCATGCGATGGGTTTGACGGATTTCACGCTGCCGACGATGTATCAATGGATTCGTTCGGAAGAAGGTATTCGCCGCACGCTGCATCCATTCCGTCACGGCCATTATTTATCGACCGGTTCAGGCGAGAAAGTATTGGAAGAAGCCGGATTGCATCCGAAAGGGCAATATAAAGAAATCACCGAATACGCACGCTGGATCGAAAAGCAGCACGCTGAAAAAAAACTCGTTGGATTTTAGATAAAACTTCTAAAAAATATGTAATTGCTTAAGTGAAATAGGTGTAGTGTATC
>JABWBZ010000356.1 GCA_013359335.1 bacterium | reverse complement strand
TCGATAGCCAGCGCGGGACTGATGCCTTTGATATGATCGACGTCGGGCTTATCCATTCGTTCCAAAAACTGGCGCGCATACGCCGACAATGATTCGACGTACCGCCGCTGGCCTTCCGCATACAAGGTATCGAATGCGAGCGACGATTTGCCGGAACCGCTGACGCCGGTAATGACCACTAATTTGTTTCGCGGAATATTGACGTTGACGTTCTTGAGATTATGAACGCGTGCGCCGCGAATTTCGATAAAGTCTTCCATGGAGCTTTTACTGATTAATGAGAAAAGTGGAGGGAATATAAATCTTAATAACAGAAAAGTCAGGCGATTTTAAAAATATTCGGCCTTTTATCGCCGCGATATGTTGGCCGAATAAAAACGGGAAAAACCATACGGACTTTCTTTTAAAACTCGAATCACCTGTTCAACGGAGACGGCGTTCACATCGCGGCCATTGCGGATCACAGTGTGGATGCTTCCGTAAGGGCCTATATGACGTTCATCCTTCGGACCGAAAATTGCAAATGTCGGTATACCCACTGCTGTAGCCAGATGCATAATGCCGGAGTCATTTGAAATAAAAAAATGGCACCGGCGAATTGCCGCCGCGGTCTCTTTCAAATTACACGCACCGGCCACCACAATAGGTTTTGTGGCCATGAGCGATTGAATTTTTCTGACATCATCCAATTCATCCTTGCCACCCACGATGACGATCTGCGCGCCGATTTCTTTCTGCAAACGGTCGCCTAATTGTGCGTACTTCTCAGGCGCCCAACGTTTGATCGCCGCAGCCGGATTGCACCCAGGATGAAATCCTATCATCGACACATCTTTTTTAAATCCCGCTTGCGTCAATATTCTCTCGGACGAATTTTGTTCATCCTCGCTGATTAATATTTCGGGCGCCACCGGATCATTAGTAAAATCGATTCCCAAACATTTCAATAATTCGAGATTGCATTCGATACGATGCTGGCCTTCTGGAATTTCTACAATCTGTTGAAATAAAAAATCGTAATTACGATAGCCCTGGTGAGGCGTTCGATGTTTGATTCGAGATGGAATGTTGGCAAAATAAGGAATTAAAATTTGTGAGATCGTATTGCTTGGAATCAGCCCGATATAAGTTTCGTAGCGGCTTGCACGCAATTTCCGGATCAACTGCCATGCCCCCCATCCCGTTTCGATCAGCAACATTCTGCGTATAGCCGGATGACCTTCCAAAACTCCTTCCGTAGCACGACTGCACAAAACGTCAATCACCGCATCCGGAAATTTCTCTTTAAGTCTTCGCAAAACCGGTGTTGCCATAAGCGCATCCCCCACACCGGAAGAGATTTGAAGGAGAAAAATTTGAGACGAGGCTATAATTACATTTTTCTTAAAAGCCCGATCATACAAATTGATCACAATCCGCAAAAGAATTAAAAGGAAAGGCATTTTAAACAGAATATTTATTTATAAACGAAAAAAAATCTATAAATTTTCCATAATTCAGCACTCCCTGCTACAAGGCAATCACACATTTAGCGCCTTGCAATGTTTTCCTCAATCTGTTGCCGGGAAGACCAAAATGTATTTGATCACAGTTAATATTTGTAAAACTGTTTGATAGCTTTGGACACCCTAATCGCGATTTCAGGATCCATTTCCGGATACATCGGCAAGGCCAGCACTTCTTCACAGGCTCGTTCAGCTTCAGGAAAATCGCCATGGTTGTAACCGAGAAATGCATTCGACTTCTGGAGATGTAAAGGTATCGGATAATAAATATTCGTTTGAATACCTTGTTCTTCCAAAAATTGTTGTAGAGCATCACGTTTTTGTGTACGAATGACATACACGTGATAATTTTGCCTAGTATAGGTTAATTCACACGGCAATTGAACTGATAAATGATTCAGTTGTTGGTAATAAATTCCGGCTAAATGGCTCCGTTGTTCATTCCAATGATCAAGATGTTTTAACTTAATAGACAAATATGCCGCTTGCAACTCATCTAAACGACTATTAATTCCATTGATCACCGTACGATACAAAGCTTCCTGACCGTAATTTCTCAGCAATTTTAACTGATCATAATATTCTTTTTGATTGGTCACGATGGCTCCAGCATCTCCAAATGCCCCAAGGTTTTTTGTAGGATAGAAACTGTAGCAGGCCATTTCTCCAAACGCGCCGGCTTGGCTGCCCTTGTATAAACTTCCATGACTTTGTGCGGCATCTTCGATTAGTTTGATACCATGTCGGTTAGCCACTTGCCTAAGCTCGTCCATCTCAGCCATCTGACCAAAAAGGTGCACCGGTAAAAGTGCTTTCGTCTTTGAAGTAATTTTATCGGCTACCGAGTTGGGATCAATGGTGTAAGTCAGAGGATTAATATCAGCAAATACTGCTTTAGCTCCAGTCATTAAAATGGCTGAAAAAGTTGGAATAGCTGTAAATGGCGTCGTGATCACTTCATCACCGTGTTTCACGCCTGCGGCTACCAACGCCAGATAAATAGCCTCTGTACCTGATGCAACTCCCACCGCGTACCTTGTACCAGTATAGGCAGCAAATTCTTCTTCAAATCGTTCCAGTTTTTTTCCCAAAATATATTTACCTGATAAAAGAACTTCTTTTGTCTCTTGCAACAACTGCTCTAAAAGCATTTCTGTTTGTTTAGTCAGATCACACCGCCAGATATACATATTTCTCCTTTTTTATAAATAAAACCGGGACTTTTGTGTAAAAAAAACCAGTGTCTTTTCAATCCCATCGTCTAAAGGCGTGATGGCAGACCACCCGGTACGTTTTTGTATCAAAG
>JABWBZ010000355.1 GCA_013359335.1 bacterium | reverse complement strand
CCACCGGCAGCGTCAGCGTGATGATATTGGGAATGAAGTTTAAATAATAACTGATGATGATGTCGGTAGGAACTTTTCGGTCGATGAATTTATCGGCATTTTCAACATAGTTGACTGCCACAAATATCGAGACCATCGCGATCAGGGCGAACGTCAGCACCGCCAGAAATTTTTTGACTAAATAACGGTCCAGTATGGATACAAACAACGTCATGGTTCATTTTCCAGCAATTCAAAATCCACTTCATGTTTATCGCGATTGACATGGGCCACCCGCACCGTCACTTCATCACCCAGTTGGAACGAACGTTTGGTTCGCTCACCCATCAGGCGATAATTTTTGTCGTCGAAAATATAATAATCGCCTTCGAGATTGCGGATATGAATAAGCCCTTCAATCAGAAATTCCGTTATCTCAACAAAAATTCCGAACCCGGTCACGCCGGAAATAATTCCCTTATACACGTTGCCGACATGCTGCATCATGAATTCGACTTGTTTGACTTTAATCGATTCGCGTTCGGCTTCCATGGCGACTTTCTCACGATCAGAACAGTGTTTGGCCATTTCAGGCAAAACTTCCCGCCACCAATCGACACGTTTGTAGGGCATTCCATAGTCGTATTCTTTGAGAAGCCGGTGTACGATCAGATCGGGATAGCGGCGGATCGGTGACGTGAAGTGCGAATAAAAATCAAATGACAAGCCGAAGTGCCCGATATTGACCGGCGAATATTCCGCTTTAGCCATGGACCGAATGGCGACTTTTTCAATTAAAAGATCTTCTTTTTTGCCTTTGACTTTTTCAATGATTTTCTGAATTTGTTTAGGCCTGATTTGATCGCGTGATTTGGATAAATGGGCATCGTGGCCGAACACTTTGAGCAATCGCAGGAAATTGTCGAATTTTTCCGATACCGGTTTATCATGCACGCGATACAAAAAAGGATAATGATTCTTTTTCGCAGGCTGATCGCGCAAGCCGATGTGTTTCGAAACGGTTTGGTTCGCCAACAACATGAATTCTTCCACGAGGCGATGGCTCGCCAACCGGTCTTTGCGATAACATTGAACCGGCTTTCCGGAATCGTCTAAAACAAATTTTGATTCCGGCGTGTCGAAGTCGATGCTGCCGTCGTGAAGCCGTTTTTTGGTTAACAACTGTGACAACTGATGCATGGCATGCACCTGATCGAGGATCGCCGAATCCAATAAATCGGGCGGTTGCCCGTCGATGACGGCCTGTACTTCTTCGTAAGTGAACCGGCGTTTGCTGTGAATGATCGTTTCCGCAACATCATAATCGATAACGACGCCAGATTGGTCGATTTCCATAAACACGCTGTAAGTCAGCCGGTCAACATCCGGACGAAGGCTGCACACGACGTTGGATAATTTTTCGGGAAGCATCGGGATAACCTGGTCGACTAAATAGGTGCTGGTTCCGCGCTTGTAGGCTTCACGATCCAATTCCGTTTTTTCACGAACATAATAACTCACATCGGCAATGTGCACGCCCAGTAAATAATTGCCATTGTCGAGAAGTTTCAACGACACGGCATCATCGAAATCTTTCGCGTCGAAAGGATCGATGGTAAAACAAATTTCTTCACGAAAATCCAGGCGGCGTTCAATTTCTTCCGATGGAATCGTATCAGCAATGCGGTCGCTTTCTTCCATTACGCGTTTCGGAAAATCGAAATGCAGATCGTGCGCTTTGACCACGGAAAGAACGTCCACGCCTTTTTCATCGGGATAGCCGAGAATTTCGACAATCGTGCCTTCGGGATTTTGATATTCATCCTCCCATGCATCGAGCCGGACGACGACTTTTTGACCGGGCTTCGCATGGTTGGTGGCGTCGGCGGCAACGTAAATATCGCGTCGAAAACGGACGTCATCCGGAACGACCAATGCAAATTGCGGGCGCTGTTCAAACGTGCCGATAAACCGCGTGTTTTTTCGTTCGGTCACTTCGACAACTTCGGCTTCGACGCGTTTACCGCTGCGGCGTTTCGCAATCGGTACGATCATCACTTTGTCGCCATGTAAAGCCGTGCGCAATCGCGACGGCGAAATGAAAAAATCCTGATCGTACCCGGCAACGGTTACGAAACCTTCACCGCCTTTGTTGATCGAAATAGTCCCCTGAAGCAGGCTTGAACGATAGCTGTAATATTTGCCTTTTTTGACGAGCGACCCGTTATGGAGTAACTCACTAACGGCATCGGATAATTTGTCAAGTTCTTTGGGCGATTTCATTCCAAGCTGACGGGCAATTTCTTTAAGCTTGAATTGTTTTCCCGGCTGTTGCCGGAAAAATGCTATAAGCCGGTTTAATGTTTCTTTAATAGTTGCCTCCTAAGAAGTCTGTTTCTTTTTTAACATGGTCGAAAATATCAACCGATCGTCGTCATGAAAAATCCATTTCCATCCGAAATATAAATATAGTACAAGATAAGAAATAAAAGAAAAAATTTGTATGGTTAAGTTGTTAATGCCCAATCGGCCGAATATCAGATCAAGCCCGGCGTATATTAGAAAGAAAGCTCCACCGAACGCCGCGACTAACCAATTATCCCATCGGATCGGGCGCAATTTGAGTTTAAAATACAGTTGTCCCAACTGCAATCCGGCTGTTAATGCGCTGGCCGTCACGCACCCGATGGCCGCGCCGAGAATGCCGTGACTTGGGATAAGCAAAAAATCGATCACGAGATTGACGAGAACGAAAAAAATATTGTTGAATAAATTTAAATACGGAAATCCTGACATGATTAATACGGGTTCCACGCTTGAAAAAATCGTATGTAACATGAT
>JABWBZ010000354.1 GCA_013359335.1 bacterium | reverse complement strand
ATCGAAGATGATGCGATGACGAATCGCATTGCCAAAGAAATTATCAATGCACTGGACTTTGCCGACAGTATCCGCGTATGCACCAACGGCAAAGACGCGATCGATTTTTTTGAAACGGCGCTGAAAGACGATCCGTCGATCCTGCCGGATATTATTTTTCTCGATATCAATATGCCCGTCATGGACGGTTGGCAATTTCTCGAAGCCTACAAAAAACTCGTTCCGCAGATCAACAAAAAAATTCTCATCTTCATGCAATCGTCGTCGGCGTACGAAATCGATATGCAGCGCGCCAAATCGTACAACGAAGTGACCGACTATATCCTCAAGCCTCTCGATTTCGTCACCCTCGAACGCATCCGCAATAAATATCTTAAAACGAATTAACAGTTAAAAATTATCAATTAACAATTACGACCGGTTTCAATTAATTCTTAATTTTTAATTGTTAATTACCGACATTGGTTTCGATGGATTTTGATTACGATTACATTATCGTTGGCAGCGGTTTCGGCGGCTCGGTTTCCGCACTGCGTTTATCCGAAAAAGGACATAAAGTTCTCGTACTGGAAAAAGGCAAACGCCTGACAGCTACGGATTTTCCAAAATCGAATTGGAATTTAAAAAAATGGCTGTGGCTGCCGGGTTTGCGTTTTTTCGGTTTATTTAAACTGACATTTTTCCGGCACATTACAACGCTTTCCGGCGTGGGTGTCGGCGGCGGTTCTCTGGTGTACGCCAATACGTTACCCGTACCGAAACGGAAATTTTTCGAAGCAGAAACGTGGGCGCATCTTGCCGATTGGGAAACCGAACTGAAGCCGTTTTACGAAACGGCGCTGAAGATGCTCGGCGCAACACGGAATCCAAGATTGGAAAGCGGCGATCGGGCATTGCAGCAAATAGCCAGAAACATCGGCAAAGAGGAACATTTCGAAGCAACCAATGTCGCCGTGTATTTCGGAGAACCCGGCGTGACGAAACCCGACCCCTATTTTGAAGGACGCGGGCCGGAACGCACCGGATGTTGTTTTTGCGGCGGCTGCATGATCGGCTGTCGTCATCATTCAAAAAACACACTCGATAAAAATTACCTTTACCTCGCGCAGCAACTCGGTGCGCGGATTCAACCTGAATCGGAAGTGTACGACGTCCGTCCGATCGGCCAAAACGACGGAAGCGATGGTTACACCGTTTCATGGAAATGCTCGACGAAATTATTGGGCAAAAAAGGACAATGGACGGCAAGAGGAATCGTTTTCGCCGGCGGCGTGTTGGGCACGGTGAAATTGTTATTGAAACTCCGAAAAAAATCACTGCCCAATTTATCGGACAAAATCGGTGCGCATATCCGGACAAATTCCGAAAGCCTGCTCGGCGTAACGACTTTTGACAAAAAAACCGTATTTTCCGACGGCATTGCAATCGGATCGATCTTGCACACGGATGAGTACAGCCATCTTGAACCGGTGCGTTATCCGGCGGGATCGGGATTCTGGCGTATCCTGATGTCGCCCGTGGCCCACGGCCCCAATGCGTTGGTGCGTGTCGCCAAAGCGGCCGGCGATATTTTGCTGCATCCTGTGCGCAATTCGCGCGCGTATTTCGTTTCCGATTGGGCCAAAAAAACGCAGATATTGCTGTTTATGCAAACGATCAATTCGACGCTGCGTTTTTCGAAAGGAATATTCGGCATGAAGTCGTCGCTCGAAAAGGGCAAGAGCCCGACGGCATTTATCCCCGAAGCGAAACAATTGGCCGATCAGTTTGCCGGCCTTGTCAACGGCAAGTCCACCGCGCTTTTGACGGAAACGGTTTTCGGTATTCCGACAACGGCGCATATTCTGGGAGGATGCGTGATGGGCACGAATTCATCCGAAGGCGTGATTGACAAAAATAATCGTGTGTTTGGATATAAAAACATGTTAATCTGTGACGGATCGATGATCTCAGCCAATCCGGGAGTAAATCCATCGTTGACCATTACGGCGTTAAGTGAAAGAGCGATGAGCACAATTCCAAATTTTCAATTGTCAATTGATAATTGAAAATTTGTCAAACCTGTGATACCAACTCTAAATAGAGTTCAAAAAATTATGAATGAATCTATTGCCTTTGCCTTGCTTTGTTTCACGTCATTTTTCAGTGTGATGAACCCACTCGGTGTCATGCCCGTTTTTATGACAATGACGTCCGAACTCGACGATCGCAACCGACGCAAGACAGCCGAACGCGCCGTATTGGTGGCATTCATTACGCTTATGATTTTTGCGCTTTCCGGCCAACTGTTGTTCAAATTTTTTGGTATTTCCGTCGACAGTTTCCGCATAGTCGGTGGCATTATTTTTTTCATGATGGGGTATGAGATGTTGCAAGCGCGATTGAGCCGGGTCGAAGTCGATGAAGAATCCGTTCGATCATACGTTAAAGATATCTCGATCACTCCGTTGGCTATCCCGATCATCTGCGGCCCTGGCGCTATTACCAATGCCATCGTTCTTATGCAGGATGCGTATTCGATCGAACTTAAAATCGTTTTGATAACAATGATTCTTTTGGTAGTAACGATTATGCTGATCGGCCTGATTTGGGCTGGAAAATTTATCAAAATGCTCGGCGACACGGGGAATAAGATCATGATGCGATTGATGGGGCTGATTATCATGGTCATGGCCGTGGAATTTTTCTTTGCCGGATTACGGCCGATTGTACGGGATATTTTGGACAAATGATTTTTTTTGTAAAAACCTTGTGTTTCAGCCGATCTTTTATATTTTTTATATTCTATGCTTAGTTTAACGCGGAGGGTTTTATGTTCTAG
>JABWBZ010000062.1 GCA_013359335.1 bacterium | reverse complement strand
GAAAGATGAATTGTCGTACGATTCGTATCATGAGAATAAAGATCGTATTTACCGGATTATTGCGCACTACGTCGGAAAAACGCAAACCCAGACATTTGCCTTAGGCGAACACAAGCGCGGGCCGTTGATCCGAACCGATATTCCCGAACTCGTAGAAGTGGCGCGTATCGGCAACGTGGGTCCGACCGTTCAATACGGCGAAAAAATTATCCAGGAAAATGATTTTTATATCGCCGACGCCAATATTTTTAAAGTGTTCACGCTTCCATTGATCAAAGGCAATCCCGAAACGGCACTGAAAGATCCTTTTACGGTCGTGATCAATGAGACGGCATCAAAGAAATATTTCGGCAATGAAGATCCGATCGGAAAAACCTTAACGATTTTAGACACCGTTCAACTAATCGTCACGGCGGTCATGAAAGACATGCCGCGCCATTCACATTTTCATGCCGATTTCATTTGTTCGATGGGCACGGAACGCGCGATATATAGCGACATCGTATTCCAGAATTGGGGCGAGTTGTCCATGTATACGTATGTTCTCGCTCCGCCGGCGATGACGCGAGAAGAACTCGACGAGCGCCTGGCGGGCTTTATTAAAAAACATTTCAGTAAAGAAGATGCGAATAATATCCGGTATACCGCTCAGCCGCTGACGTCGATTCATCTCGAAAACTATAACGCCGAAATGGAAGTCAATGGAGACCGGAGCAATGTCATCATCTTCACGGCGATTGCTTTTGCGACGTTGTTGATTGCCGGCATCAACTATACCAACTTATCAACCGCACGCTCGTCGCTTCGCGCGAAAGAAGTCGGAATTCGGAAAACGGTTGGGGCGGATCGTTCGCATCTTATTGCTCAATTTCTTGGGGAAACATTTTTATTTTCATTCATTGCTTTGGGACTGGCCATCCTGTTCGCCGAAATGCTTTTGCCGGTATTTAATTCCGTCGCCAATCGCAGTTTGTCGTTGCGCGACGTGATGGATGTTGAATTCGCGGGTAGTTTGTTGATGGTGGTAACGGCGATCGGATTACTCGCGGGATTGTATCCGGCGTTTTTTCTTTCGGCCTTTCAGCCGATTGCCGTCCTTAAAGGCGCGTTAGCCAAGGGCGCGAAAGGCGGCCTTTTAAGAAAAATTTTTGTAACGAGCCAATTTGCCGTTTCCGTCGGTCTCATCGCGGCAACGGTTGTGGTTTATCAGCAACTTCAATTTCTGAAAAATCGTCCGCTCGGTTATTCGCCGGAGCAAATTATTGTTGTCGAAATGCCGACGGATGCCATTCAGCAGCAATATGAATCGATCAAAGAAAGTTTTTTGAATCTTTCCGGCGTTCAATCCGTGTCGAAAACTTCCAAACGCCTCGGCGGCCGCTTGAGCAGTAATTTGGGGTTCAAATCGGAAAATGTTCCGGAAGGCATTACCAGTATGCAAGCGGTCGTTGTTGATCATGATTTTTTTAAAACAATCAATGTTCCGGTCGTGGAAGGAAGGGATTTCTCAAAATCATTTCCATCGGATGCCGAAAACGCGTTCATCATCAATGAAACGGCCATGAAAACGTTAGGGTGGGAAACTGCGGTCGGAAAACGTTTTGAAACCAATACGCTCAATGAAAAAGGAACGTGGTCTCCGAAAAAAGGCCAGATTATCGGCGTAATCAAAGATTTTCATTACGAACCCCTGTACCGAAAAATCGTTCCGGTTGTTTTTTATATTTCGCCGTATTGGAGCGGCCGCTTTGTCATCAAAATCGATTCGCATAATATGCATGAAACCATCGATGCCTTGCAATCGGTTTGGAAGCGTTATGCGGCAAACCAGCCGTTTGAGTATGAATTCCTCGACCAACGGATTCAAGGGCTTTACATCGCGCAGGAACGCTTCGGAAAATTGATCAGTTATTTTGCCGGACTGGCTATCATTATCGCTTGCCTCGGTTTGTTTGGTCTTGCTTCGTTTACGGCCGAACAACGGACAAAAGAAATTGGCATTCGCAAAGTGATGGGCGCTTCGGTTTCGACCATAGTATTTTTGTTATCCAAAGATTTTCTGAAATTGATTTTGCTGGCCATTGTATTGGCCACGCCGTTGGCTTATTGGGCGATGGATCGGTGGCTCATGGAGTTTGCGTATAAAATCGAACCCGATATGGTCATTTTTGTTTTGTCGGGATTGCTGGCTCTTCTCATTGCGTTTCTAACTGTCAGTTATCAGGCGTTGAAAGCCGCATCAGCGAATCCGGTTGAAGCTTTGAAATACGAATAAAGCAACGTAAAAAAGCTAAACGTGAGATGCAGATATGCCTCACGCTTGACGCCTGCCATTTGAAGAATGGAGAAAAGTGATGTTTCAAAACTACCTTAAAATCGCATTGCGCAATTTATTCAAGCACAAAGCGTACTCGCTGATCAATATTTTCGGACTTTCGCTTGGTATGACGTGCGTGCTGCTGATCCTGTTGTATCTGTATCATGAAACGTCGGTCGATACTTTCCATGCGAACGGAAAGAATATATACCGTGTATTGCGTGTTGCAAATGACAACAACCTGATTCGGAAAATCGGCGTTACGTCCGCGCCGTATGCCAAAGCTCTGGAAACTGATTTTCCAACCGATGTTGAAGAGGCGACGCGCGTGATGGTCAACGACGGGTTGGTCGTTTATGGACAGCGGTCATTTTCTGAAAAGAAATTTTATTTTGCCGATGCCAATTTTTTCACTTTTTTTTCATACCCGCTTATCCAAGGCGATCCTGCTTCCGTCCTCAGCGAACCGACATCCGTTGTGATTTCGGAGGCGATGGCTGAAAAATATTTTGGACGGAATGATCCGATTGGAAAAGTGATTCGTTTCGAAGACCGTTACGATTTTAAAGTGACAGGAGTATTTGGCCAAGCGCCCGCCGCTTCGCACCTCGACTTCGATTGGGTGGCGCCGATCGATGTTTTCAAAGAACGCCAGTGGTTCAGTATGTGGTGGTCGAATTCGCTCTTTACTTACGTGCGCCTCAACCCTTCGGCGGATGTGTCGTCGTTTATTGGCAAACTGTCCGCGTTTATGGATAAATATTTCGGCGATGATTTTCAGAGAACGGGTCACCGGATGGATCTGGATCTCGAGCCCCTCGCATCAATTTATTTGAATAAAGAAACGTCGTACGATCTTGTGCAGCATGGAGATCAAATGGCGTTGTACATATTTGCCGCCGTTTCGATTCTATTGTTGCTTATCGCTTGTATGAATTTTATGAATCTTTCCACGGCCAAGTCAGCAGGGCGCGCGAAAGAAGTCGGCCTTCGGAAAGTCATGGGGGCTTACAGGCAAAATCTGATCATTCAGTTTCTGGGCGAATCGGTTTTGCTGTCGTTGATCGCCATGATCATAGCGTTTTGTTTGGCCGAACTAGCGCTTCCATATTTAAATGCATTCCTGGGAAAAGAATTATCGTGGAGCCGGTTAGATGCCGGAACGACGCTTTCGGCGATCGTTATATTAATGACCATCATTGGATTATTGGCAGGAAGTTATGCGGCGTTTTTTTTATCGGCGTTTCAACCTGCAGCCGTATTGAAAGGCGCTTCAGCCGTTCGTAAAAGTTCGATCTGGAAAAGTTTGGTCGTATTTCAATTCATCATTTCGATATTTTTAATCATCGCGACGATGGCTATGATCCGCCAAATGGATTTTGTAACGACCAAAGATCTTGGGTTCATGCAAGATCATGTCGTGATCGTACCGATTAATAACCGTGATATATACGAACACCGCGAAAGTTTCAAACGCCAACTGCTTCCGTCGCCATTAGTGGAAAGCGTTTCCGTGATGTCCGGCGAACCGGGAGGTTTTCACGATAACATGGCGTTTCAATTAAAAAATCAACCGGGCGATTTTACGCGCATGCGTACGGTGTATACGGATTTTGATTATGTCAAAACGTTTGGTTTAAAAATCGTGGCCGGCCGCGATTTTTCGGATTCATACGGCACGGACGGTTCCGCCATGCTCCTCAATGAAAAAGCGGCGGCGGCATTCGGATGGAAGCCTGAAGATGCCATCGGCAAACAATTTCAGATTAATTTGACCGATTCGGTCTGGCGAACGGTGATCGGCGTTGTCGCGGATTATAATTTTTCATCGTTGAAACAGGATATCGATCCTCTGGCTCGTGCCGGCGGCAATCGAAGAAATAGAAAAAGCATGGGCGAGCGTTGCGGCAAAATTTCCATTTGAATACAAATTTCTCGATCAAAGTTACGATTCGCTTTATAGAAATGAAATCAAACAACGCTCCTTGCTCAGCGTATTTTCTATTCTTGCCGTATGTATCGCCTGCCTCGGTTTGTTTGGTCTTGCTTCATTCAGCGCCGAAAAACGGACGAAAGAAATTGGCGTACGAAAAGTTCTCGGCGCCAGCGTTCCTCAACTTGTCGGTTTGTTTACCAAAGAATTTGTGTTATTGGTTCTTACGGCCAACGTGGTGGCGATTCCAGTCGCCTATTATGCCGTGCGTCAGTGGCTGCAGGAATTTGCTTACCGGATCGATATCGGTATAGACATGTTTCTTATCGCTGCACTGGCCGCGCTGGCGATTGCCGTACTGACGGTTAGTTATCAGGCATTCAGAACGGCGACAGCGAATCCGGTTGAAGCTTTGAAATACGAATAATTTCTCGATAGCAAATTCCGTTTGAATTGAACGGCGCAGGGGTTTAGGAAGGAACTATGGCGTCAGTTGAAATTCAAAAAAGCCGAATTCAGTCTCGGTGGAAAGGAAATGTATGCTGCGTAATTACCTTCGGATTGCTTTGCGGAATTTCTTGCGGAACAAAGTTTTTTCGTTCATCAATTTGTTTGGTCTCGTGCTGGGTCTGACAAGTGCCCTGGTCATCTACCTGTACGCCAAACATGAATTGACTTACGATCATTTTCACGATAAGACCGGCCGCCTATACCGTCTCACGTATGACGAACGCGAAGCCAATCCCCAAGACGGACGGTTTCTTGCAACGACCAGCCCTCCGACCGGTCCCGCGTTGGTTGCCGCGTATCCCGAAATCGAAAAATATGTCCGAATCCGCTATTCCAATAATGATCTTATCGAAAATGAAACATCGAAGCATTACGAAAATAATTTGATTTATGCCGATGCGGATTTTTTTGAATTATTTTCGTTTGATTTGATTTCGGGTAACCCGGCAACGGCTTTGCGTGATCCGGATTGCGTCGTATTGACGGAAGCCATGGCTCATAAATATTTTGGCGAAACCGATCCGATTGGAAAAACTTTACGGTTAAACGGTGAGAATACTTTGAAAATCACGGGAATTCTCGCGCCGAATTACGAGCCGTCGCATCTGCAATTTGATTTTCTTGTATCATTCTCCACGTTCAGAGTTCCGACGGGGTATCCTGTAACATTACAAAGCTGGAGATGGATTTCATTTCACACCTATCTATTGTTGGCCGAAGGCGCTGATCCTAAAGCCCTTGAAAAACAATTTCCTGATTTTATTAAAAAACATATACCCGAATCCGATTTTAAATTTGGCCTGCAGCCAGTTGAAGATATTTATCTGGAAAAACCTTACAGCCGGGATCTGGCTTCGGGCAATCGTTCGTTCGTTTATGGTTTGATTGGGGTTGGTTGTTTGATCTTATTGCTCGCTTCGTTCAATTATGTAAATCTTGCGACGGCTCGTTCTTTACGGCGCGGATTGGAAGTCGGTATCCGGAAAGTTATGGGAGCCTCACGTACGGAAATTTTGAAACAGTTTCTTGGTGAAGCGATTTTCCTTACTCTGGTGAGTTTGATGATATCTGTTTTTCTGATCGAAAGCGTTCTCCGCCTGATCAATCCTATGATCGGAATTCAGCTTCATCTTACCATTCCATTATTTGTAGAACTGTTCCTGATGGGCGGAGTTTTTTCAGTGGCCGTTGGAATTTTATCCGGATTTTATCCGGCGCTTGTTATGTCGCGTTTTTTACCTGTTGAAACGCTTAAAGGAAAATTTCAATTCAGCGCAAGCGGATTAAACCTTCGAAAAACGCTTTTAATCTTACAATTTACCTTGACGATTGTTTTGACGGGATCGGTCGTGGTCATTGAAGAGCAGATGCGTTTCATCCGTCAAAAAGATCTCGGATTCGATCAAAACGGCGTTGTCGTATTACACACGAATCGTGACGGATCGGACGCCCGTTTTACACGGCTGAAAGAACGTTTGAAACATAAATCATTTGTACGCGAAGTCAGCGGAAATTCCGCGCTCCTCGACGGGCTCAATGGCAGCGTTCCGGTTTTTTCTGAAGGCTCTCAGGAAGCAAACCCCAAAGCAGTCAATGTTTTTGGAGTCAAACCGGATTTTTTGAAGCTGATGAATATTTCAATTTTGAAAGGCCGTGAGTTTTCAGAATCATTCCCAACCGAGTTGCAGGAAGGCATCGTGCTGAATCAAAGCGCCGTCGAGATGTTGGGATGGAATGAGCCGATCGGTAAAAAACTGCGCGTCGGCGACATTATCGACGGTCGGATCATTGGCGTTGTAAACAATTTTCATTTTGCACCGCTGCACCAGGAAATTGAACCGCTGGCCATTTTCATCAGCGACTTGATTCAGAATATTTACATCAAAGTTGAACCGGGAAATGTTCAAAGCCAATTAAAAGAAATAGAATCCGAGTGGAAAACGGCTGCGCCGGATCAACCTTTTAACTTTTCTTTTTTAGATGAACACCTTGCACAAATGTATGAAAACGAAAAAAGATTTTCAGGATTGATGAATGTGTTCACATGTCTTGCAATGGTGATTGCCATGCTGGGGCTTTATGGTATCGTCGCATTTGTGACGCAGCAGAAAACCAAAGAAATCGGTATCCGGAAAGTGCTCGGCGCTTCGGCAGGCGCCATTGTCCGGTGGATCGCCAAAGATTTTGTCGTGTTGGTCATTGCCGCTAATGTTTTGGCATTGCCGGCGGTGCATTGGGCAATGGATACATGGCTTCAGAATTTTGCTTATCGCATTGATCTGGCATGGTGGATGCCGGCGTTGGGCGGCGGGATGACGTTAGCGATCGCCATAGCAACGGTCGGATTTCAAACGACCCGCGCGGCGCAAGCCAATCCGGTGGACGCACTGAAATATGAATAAATTCGAAATCAGAAAGGCTGATCTATGAGAGATCTGATGATGGTAATTTTGTTGCTCAGCATCGGCGCCATCGGTTTGGCCGGTAAGTCCAAATGGGCTTCGCGTCATGAAGACAGGCGCTATGATTATGGAAAACATATGAACCGATACGAATATAAAATTCGGCACGATCGATTGGTGAAAAAATATTGGAAGAAACATTGGAACCGCGACACGGAGCGCTGGGAAAGACATTGGCGCCAGCAATGGCCGTAAACTTATCGCCCAAGGAGTTTTTCATGTTTCGTAATTATCTGAAAATCGGAATTCGCAGTTTGCTCGCTCACAAAGGGTATTCTACGCTGAATATCCTCGGACTGGCAACCGGATTGGCTTGTGCCATTGTCATTTTCCTGTATGTCCGGCACGAACTGAGTTATGAAAAAATTAGCGGTACTGAAAATGTTTATCGTGCGAATGTCAACATCAAGGACGGTGAAAACGTTGTCGGATTGGCTTCTTCCGCGGCGCCACTGGCGCAAGCCATGCAGGAAGAATTTCCTGAAGTGATCAGCACAGCCCGCTTTCGCGGTGCCGATCCTTACTTGATCCAGTACGGCGATAATCGGTTTTATGAAACGGAAATTCTCTTTGCCGATTCGTCGGTTTTCGATGCGCTCCCAAAGAAAAGTCCTAATGTTTAAATAATCCCTTTCACTTTAAAGCAAAAGGAGGCCTGTATGCCTGAAATCGTGATTCAACTTCCGAATTTGGAAGCCAAAGACCGTATCGAAATCGAAGCGCGCGTCAACGGCCAGAAAAAAACGTATCATTATCGCGTGGAAATTTTTGCGTGGGAAGAATGTAAAGAGCCGCATAAAGAACACGCCTTATGTCTGAAAGACATGATCGAAAATTACGATCATGATTGGCGGCTTTTGCAGATCGGACAAGCGACGGACAAAAACGTGCAGGTCGTTTTCAAAAATCGACTCGAAAATTAAACCCTATTTAAACGAATGAAAAAAATTATCCTGATTATTTTGGCGGCGTTTCCATGCTGGATAAACGCGCAAAGCGCCGGTAATGCCGCGCGTATCGTGACGATTCAACCGAAAGAAAACGCAAGACGGGATTTTGAATTAGGTTACAAACGGCATTTGGCGTGGCATGCCGACAACAAAGACTCGTGGGCCTGGTTTGGCTGGCAAGTGATCGGTGGCGATGACTTTGGAATGTTTATCGACGGAACCTTCGGACATGCGTGGGAAGATTTCGATCGTCCTGTCGCGCCCGCTGCCGACGCCGCCGACAATGCGGTGAATGTCACGCCCTACGCGACTTTCCTGAATATCAGTCATTGTATACGAATGGAATCCGTAAGCAACGACGCTTCATTGGAATCGCGGAAACCGTCCGCGCTGATCGAATGGCATCGGTATGAAATCAAACCGGGAAATGAAATTGATTTTGAAAATATTCTCGCAGCCTATCATGCGGCGTTGCTCAAAGAAAAAACGCCGCGGCGGCATGCGGTTTACAAACTGGTGAACGGCGGAAGCCAGCCGTCATACATCGTCATGTTTCCTCTCGAAAAAATTTCCGAAATCGGTTTATCGGAAAACGGAATGGCGGAAAAGTTTTCGAAGTATAAGGATGAAAAAAGTTTACAGAAAGTGAGTTCGGTTATTTTGCGTAACGTCAGCAGTATTTTGCGCTATCGCGCCGATATGAGTTATATCCCCGAATAAAGTTTGACTTAAAAGGATTTGAACCATGTTTCAAAATTATATGAAAATCGCGCTGCGCAATTTGCTCAAACACAAAACTTATTCGGCCATCAATATCCTGGGATTGGCCGTAGGTATCGCGGCATGCCTTCTGATCATGTTGTATATCCGGCACGAACTCAGTTACGATCGATTTCATCCCGATCATGAGCATTTGTACCGCGTGACGCAAAACCAGGGTAACGGCGAATTTATTTCTGCCTTTACGCAGGCGCCATTCGGCGAAGCCGTTGCCAAAGAATTTCCCGATGCCGTCGGCGCAGCCGTTCGTTTTCAAACGCGCGAAAACCGCCTTATCGGTTTCGGTGAAAAACAATTGACCGGTCTTGTTCTCGGATTTGCCGACCCTAACGTATTCGATGTGTTCGGATATGAACTGATCAAAGGAAATCCTAAAACGGTTTTGGCCAATAAAGAATCCCTCGTGCTGACGGAATCGGCCGCACACATTTATTTTGGCCATGATGACCCTATTGGAAAAATCATCAATGTCGATCATACGACGGATTATATCGTTACCGGCGTGATGCGCGACGTACCGGGCAACAGCCATCTCCAATTCGATATGCTGGGTTCGTTTCTTCGCCAGCGTAATGAATGGCGCGTGACCAACGATACGTGGACGTATCTGTTGCTGAAACCCGGAATTACTCCGGAATCGATGGCGCCACGGTTTGCCGCGATCATGGAAAAATATTTAAGTAAATCGGCTGCAGAAAATACCGCCTTTCCGATGCAACGGATCGCCGATATTCATCTCTCACCCGATCTCAGCGGGGAACCGCAGCCGCATAATAGTTATACGGTCATCTACACGTTCGGAACCATTGCATTGCTGGTGCTGCTTATTGCATGCATTAATTACATGAATCTTGCGACGGCGCGTTCGTCGCGGCGATTAAAAGAAGTCGGCATGCGCAAAGTTCTCGGCGCGCAGCGTTTTCAATTGGTGCGGCAATTTCTCGGCGAATCGTTTCTGGTGACGTCGGCCGCGCTGGTGATCGGCCTGGTGCTTGCGGAATTATTCATTCCGTGGTTTAACAATCTGACCGGCAAATCCGTGTCGCTTTTCAGTTGGCAAAGTATGGACGCCGTCATTACGCTCGCGGGTATTTTATTTTTCGTCGGGCTCATCGCCGGAAGTTATCCCGCTCTTTTTTTATCGCATTTCCAACCGGCTCCGATTCTGAAAGGAGAAATAAAACAACGATCCGGCCTTCAATTACGCCGTTTCCTTGTTGTATTACAATTTACGATTACGGTCGTATTAATCGTTGCAACGCTCGTTGCCAAAGATCAGATCGCCTTCATTCAAAATAAAAACCTTGGCTTCAATAAAGATCAATTGATCAATCTGACGGTCCGTGACATGGAAAACTGGCGCAACCGGACGGAAACATTGCGTGCCGAATTGGTTTCGATTCCGCAGGTGAACGACGCGGCGCTAGCGGCCTTTTTTGTTTCCGACCGCGAGATCGAACGATCATCGCTCAAACCCGCGGCCGCTTCCGACGACGATTTTCGCGTGATCAATTTTCTCAAGTGCGATGAACATCTGATCAATACTTTGCAGTTGGAAGTCCTCGCCGGGCGCGCGTTTTCTTATCAATTTGCCGCCGACTCCGCCGGGGCGTTTGTGCTCAATGAAACCGGCGCGAAACTTTTCGGCTGGACGCCGGAACAGGCTGTCGGGCAAACGATGAATTACAACGGCTGGCACCAGGCTCAGGTCGTCGGCGTGGTCAAAGATTTTCATTTCGCTTCCCTGCACAAAGAAATCAATCCGCTTGCACTTTTGTGCTGGCCGGCACGCGCTACGCGTTACACGTCGCGTCTGGCGATGACCGTTCGCATCCGCACCGACAATCTTCCCGAAGTAATCGGCCGCATCGAAAAGAAAATGAATGAACTTAGTCCCTCGTTTCCGTTTGAATTTGAATTTGTCGATTATGCCTTGCAGCGTCATTACGAAGACGACCGCCGCGTCATGAATCTGTTCGGAATTTTCTCCGTACTGGCCGTCGTGATCGCGTGCCTCGGATTGCTCGGTCTTGCAGCATTTGCTGCGGAACAGCGCACGAAAGAAATCGGCGTAAGAAAAGTTTTAGGCGCTTCCGTGCAAGCGATCGTTGCGTTGCTGTCAAAAGATTTTTTGAAATTAGTAATGCTGGGTATCGTGATTGCCTGGCCTCTGGCCTATGGAGCTATGAGTTTGTGGCTGCAGGATTTTGCGTATCGAACAGAATTGTCGGCATGGACATTCATTTTGTCGGCAGCGATTGCCTTGGCGATTGCGTTGTTGACCGTCAGCTTTCAGGCCTTCAAGGCGGCTTCTGCCAATCCGGTTAATGCTTTAAAATACGAATAAAGGCAGGCGTGAAATGACAAACGTGAAACGCGACGAGCGCGTCTCACGTCTGACGTCTGCCGTTTTAATAAACAGGAGGATCGAATGTTCCAAAACTACCTGAAGATTGCATTACGTAATTTGCTTAAACACCGCGGCTATTCCTTTATAAACATTACCGGCCTGGCTGTTGGCATTACGTGTTGTATTCTCATCATGCTTTTTGTGTTGGACGAATTGAGTTACGACCGTTATCACGCGAATGCCGAACGTATTTGCAGAATTCGCACCGACGTCGATGTTGCGGGCAATATGTTGAAACTGGCAACGACGTCGTATCCCATGGCTGCCGCGTTAAAAAACGATTATCCGGAAATTCAAGAAATTACGAAAATCGTCAAATGGGGCGATCCGGTTTTCGGGCGCGGTGAAAATCACTTTCAGGAAAAAGCCGTTTTGTGGGCGGATGACAACGTATTCAAAATTTTTTCATGGACGTTTGTAGAAGGCGATCCAGCGACCGCCCTGAAAGATTTGTATTCGATCGTGCTGACGGAAACGGCAGCCAAAAAATATTTTGGCAATGAAAATCCTATCGGGAAAACCATCCGGTACGAAAACCAACGCGATTTCAATGTCACCGGTGTTATTCGTGATTTACCGGCCAACTCGCAGTTACAGTTCGACATGCTGGCGTCGTCAATTTCACTCATCGAAATTATCGGCCTCGAGACATTAAATAACTGGCACGCTTTTTATCCAATTCAAACGTATGCATTGTTGCATGAAAAAAATCAGGCGGAAGCTTTGAATCAAAAATTACCGCAATTTGTTTCGAAGTACATGCAGGACGATATGGCGAAAACGCTTGGACGGACTTACAGCGTCGTGGCTCAGCCGTTGCTTGATATTCATTTGTCGGCGCAATTGCGCGGCGAATTAGGCGCCGTCGGCAGCATGGCGTATATTTATACTTTCTCGGCCATTGCCGTTTGTGTGCTGCTCATCGCATGCATTAATTTCATGAACCTCTCGACAGCCCGTTCCGCGCGGCGTTCCAAAGAAATCGGCTTGCGCAAAGTTCTCGGCGCATTACGCGTACAATTGATCCGGCAATTTCTCGGTGAAACGTTTTTGCTCAGTTTTGCCGCGCTGCTGTTGGCGATGCTGCTGGTCGAACTTAGTTTGCCGCTTTTTAATCAGCTTGCCGGCAAGCATCTTGCATTCAGTTTATTTTCAAGTGGATTTATTTTTCCGTTAATCGCTGCCGTCGTTTTGTTTGTTGGCATTACCGCGGGCATGTATCCTGCATTGTATTTATCACGCTTCAATCCGGTCGAGTCGTTGAAAAATAAACATTCGGCGGGCAAAGGCGGAGGCAGGCTTCGGAAAATTCTGGTCAGTCTGCAATTTGCGGTTTCAATTATTCTGATTATCAGCACGATCACCGTCTATCGCCAATTGGATTTCATTCAGCATCAGCAACTGGGATTAGACAAAGATCAGGTAGTTGTGTTGCCGGTGAGCAACGCGATTCTGGAAAATAAATATGAAGTATTTCGTGAGCAATTACTCCAAAGCCCTGATGTTCAAAATGTGGCGGCTTCAACGTTTGTGCCGGGCAACCGGATCATGGGAACGCCGGTCAGAAAAATTCCGTCTAACGACGCCGACAAATGGGAAATGACGACCATTCCGTCGGATCATTATTTTATACCGACGTTCGGAATTCAACTCCTCGCCGGCCGCAATTACTCTAAAGAAATTCCTACCGATATGCAGGACGGCATATTGATCAACGAAGCGGCGGCAGCGGAATTGGGTTGGACGAAGCCCGAAGATGCGCTCGGCAAAAAAGTGGAATGGTGGGGGCTTGAACCGCCGCTGACGATGACGGTGCTCGGCGTGATGAAAAATTTTAATTACATCTCGCTTCATCAGACGATCGGCCCGCTGGTGATCGTGCCGATTTCGTATTGGCCTAATGGTTACAACTACGTCACCGTCCGGATTTCAACCGGGCAGGCAGCATCGGCATTGAATCATATTCAATCGACGTGGGAAAAACTTTTTCCGCAAGCGCCGTTTTCGTACACTTTCCTTGACGATAATTTTGGAAAGCTGTATGCGTCCGAAGACCGGCTTGGACGTATTTTCGTGTCGTTTGCCGCGTTGGCTATTTTTATCGCATGTCTCGGGCTATTGGGGCTGGCGTCGTTTATGGCGGAAACACGCACCAAGGAAATTGGCATCCGAAAAGTTTTGGGCGCATCGGTGACCGGAATCGTTCATTTGATTTCCAAAGAATTTTTGAAACTCGTCGTTCTGGCCAATCTCATCGCGTGGCCGATTGCCTATTACGTGATGGGTTCGTGGCTTGAAAATTTTGCATACCGAATAGCCATAAGTCCGATGACTTTTATTATTGCCGGTCTCACGGCATTGCTGATAGCGCTTTTGACCGTCAGTTATCAGGCGCTCAAAGCCGCCGTTGCCAATCCGGTAAATGCGTTGAAATATGAATAAAAACCATGTTACAGTCGATAAAAGGAGAATGTGTGTTTCAAAATTACCTGAAAATCGCTCTTCGCAATTTACTCAAACATAAAACCTATTCACTGATCAATATATCGGGGTTATCGATAGGCTTGGCTTGCAGCGCGCTGATCGGGCTTTACGTTTGGGACGAATGGCAATACGATCGTTTTCATGTTCGCTATGACCGCATCGTCCGTTTCGTAACCGATGAAACAAGTGAAGGGACGACGCATTACCTCGCGACCACGCCAGCGCCGCTAACGCCGGCCATTCGAGCTGATTTTCCCGAAGTGGAGGCGGTGACGCGTTTATATCCGTACAATGCCGCCGTCAAGTTTGGCGAAAATGAATTCAGGGAGCCGCATTTTTTCTTCGCCGATCCCGAGGCCTTTCAGATTTTTTCATTCACTTCAACAGAGGGCTCATTAAATGATTTTATCAATCCTAATGCGGTTGTTTTGACTGAAACAACGGCACGACGATATTTTAGGGATATGAATCCGGTCGGACAGCGCATATTGGTCGACGGAACTGTTGAGCTAACTGTAGCGGGTGTCATCCAGGATATTCCAACGCAATCGCATTTCACTTTCGATTTTCTTGCCAACATTCAAAGCCTCAAATCCGTCATGGGCGATTGGGTGCTGACCAGCAAAAAAAGCTGGTATTGGCCGCCGATGTATACGTATGCGCTTTTGAAAGAACCATCAGGATTGACTTCAATCGAAAATCAATTGCCTTTGTTCGCCAAAAAACATCTTGGCGATAAAGATGAACGTACTTTTCATGTGCAGAAATTAGGCGATATCTATCTTCATTCTAACCGTGAAAACGAAATTGCGCCGGTAAGCCACATAGCTTATTTATATATTTTTGGAACGGCTGCCGTTCTTCTCCTTTTTATTGCGGCCGTCAATTTTACCAATCTGTCGACGGCGCGGGCTATTCGCAGGGCCCGTGAAGTCGGCGTACGCAAGGTTTTAGGCGCAGGCCGCGTTCAGTTATTGAGGCAATTCTTGAGTGAATCTATTTTGTTTGCCGCGGCTGCCGGCATCATCGCGGTCGTGTTGATTGAAATTTTGATTTCTGAATTTAATTCGCTCGTCGGAAAATCGCTCGAAATCAATAGCACATGGACGGTCGTATGCGCGTTTTTAGTTTTGGTTCTTGCGGTTGGTACGTTGGCGGGAATTTACCCGGCGGTATTTCTGTCGAAATTTCGTCCTGTAGCAGCGCTTCACGGGAGAATCCATGTTTTCGGTCCGACTCGAATGATCAATGCGCGTTCGCTTCTTGTGTTTCTGCAATTCACGATCTGCATCGCCCTCATCATCACTACTGTCGCAGTAAACCGGCAAGTTGAATTTATCCGGAATAAAAACCTGGGTTTCAATACAGAGCAAGTAATCGTCATGCCGCTGCGCGATGAAGCGGTGCAAAAAGAATTTGACGCCTTCAAGTCTCATCTGGCCTCACTGCCCGGTATCGAAAACGTTACGGTCATTTCCAATTTACCGTGGGAAAAAGGTTACTACGGTTTTCCAATTCGCGCTGAAGGCAATCTGAATGAACGCCATGACATCAGCACGCTCATGGTCGAATCGGATTTTATTCGCACGATGGGCATGACTTTATCGGAAGGGCGTGATTTTTCCAGCAGCAAAGCGGATGAAGACAATGCGTTCATTGTCAACGAAACGGCTGTACAAAAATTCGGGTGGAAATCGGCGATAGGCAAATCGCTCTCGATGCACGGCGGCAAAGGGAAAGTCATTGGCGTCGTCAAAGATTTTCATTTTCAATCGCTGCATCATGCCGTAGAACCGCTGGTGATGACATTGTCGGCGCAACCGTATTACCGCGACTATGCGGTTGCACGCCTCGATGGCCAGCACGTTCCGCAATCGATGCAAGCGCTTCAAGCTGCCTGGCGTGAATGGTCTCCCGGCAGTGTTTTCGAATATTTTTTTCTCAACGAGGCTTTTCAAAAATTATATCAAAAGGAAATGATCGTTCACGGTGTTTTTCTGGGCTTTGCCGGTCTGACGATTTTGATCGCCTGTCTGGGATTATTCGGTTTGTCTGCTTTCAGCGCTGAAAACCGAACCAAAGAAATTGGTATTCGCAAAGTTTTGGGAGCTTCGGTTATCGGCATCGTCCGGCTGTTGTCGGCTGAATTTTTACGAATTGTCGTCGTGTCCAATATGGTCGCCTGGCCCCTGGCCTACATTGGTGTCAATCGATGGTTAGAAGATTTTGCTTACCGGAAAGAACTTTCGGTTGATGTTTTTTTGCTGGCCGGCTTGATGACCCTGAGTATTGCATGGATCACCGTAAGTTTCCAGGCATTCAAAGCAGCAACGGCTAATCCGGTGGAAGCATTGAAATATGAATAAGCCAGACGTCTGCCGTTTAGAGCTGAATTTGTAAGATACTAAATCGATTAAATGAGAGGACGTTTATGATCAAAAGTTATCTTCAAACCGCCTTAAGAAAAATTGTACGTAACAAGTCGTACGCGTTGATCAATGCGATCGGCCTTTCGCTTGGGATTGGTTGTTCACTGATTATTTTCCTAATCATCCGTCACGAGACGAGCTTTGATACGTTTCACACCAAACGTGACCGGATTTACCGCGTCACGACGGACGAACATCTTGCCAGCGGCATTATCAGCCCGACGGGCGGTTCGCCGTTTCCAATGGAAAAAGCTTTGCGACAAGATTTTTCAGCGATTGAAAAAACAACCAAGCTCGTTTACGTGTACGGAGGATTTTTTTCCATTCCGAATCCGGCGGGACAAACCGTAGCTAAGTTTCAGGAGAATACGGGAGTCGTTTATCTTGCAACGTCATTTTTTGAATTGTTCGATTTTGAATGGATTGCCGGAAATCCCTCAGCACTGGCCGAGCCGCTTCATATTGTCCTGACCGAATCCATGGCCAAAAAATATTTTCCAGACGGCGACGCAGTCAATAAAATCATTCGATTTGAAAACCGCTGGGATCTGAAAGTCAGCGGCATTCTCAAAGATTTTCCTTTCAATACGGATTTTCCGTTTCAATGCATGATCTCGCTGGAATCCGTTTATTCTGAACCGGATATGATGGGTATGAACCTTGAAAGTTGGGGAAATTTAAGCTCCAACGTCAATACATTTGTCTTGCTCTCCGAGGGCGCATCCTCAGCTGAATTGGAAGCGCAGCTTCCTGCTTTAAAAACCAAATACATGCCGGACGATCAGGATGGGCGCGTACACCACTTACAGCCGTTGAGTGATATGCACTACAATACGGATTACGGTGTCTTTAGTGATTATTCCACAAGTAAAAATACGTTATGGACATTGGGCCTGATCGGTGTTTTTTTGATCGTCACAGCCTGTATTAATTTTATCAACCTCGCGACCGCTCAAGCCGAAAGCCGCTCCAAAGAAGTCGGCGTTCGAAAAGTTTTAGGTGCATTTCGTGGACAGTTGGTATCCCAATTTCTCGGAGAGACTTTTTTAATTACGATCATGGCGGTTATTTTTGCATTGGGATTAACCGAAGTCTTGATGCCGCGCTTATTGGCTGTTCTGGGCATACACATGGACTTACATCTTTTTGCAGACTTGGAAATTCTTCTTTTTGTCGGAGCAACTACACTGACCGTTAGTTTGCTGGCAGGACTCTATCCTGCATTTGTGTTGTCATCTTTTCAGCCCGCAGCTGCCATTAAAGGGCAGAAGCAATCGCGGCATAAAGGTATGACGCTTCGGCGCGGTTTGGTCATTGCGCAGTTCGCAATTTCGCAAACGTTGATTATCGGAACGATTATTGTTTCACATCAAATGGATTACTTTCAAAACCGCGATATGGGGTTTCAAAAAGATGCTATTGTAACGTTTCCTCTGCCGGCTAATGACAAAACTAAACTTGAAACTTTTCGCACTCAATTGATGCAGCATCCCGGCATACGCAGCGTCAGCTTTAATTATTCCAGTGCGATTTCCGGTAATCGCTGGGACGCCGGAATTCGGTATGAGAAAGATGGCCACGAACAAATTTACACATCGGATCTGAAATTTGCCGATGAAAACTATTTAGAAACGTATGGTTTGGAATTACTCGCGGGACGCAACTACACGGCCAGCGACAGCATTAAAGAATTTGTTGTCAATGAGACATTTGTTCGCGGGCTTGGATTCGACCGGCCTGATCAAGCCATTGGTTTTTTAATAAAAATTGGAAGCCGTGGTAAAGTTTATAAACCGATTGTTGGCGTCGTAAAGGATTTTAACACGAAATCTTTGCATGAGCAAATTCGGCCTTGCCTGATGAGTACACGGCCAAATTCCTATTATGAAGGAAGTGTTAAATTGCAGACAACTCAAATGCAGGACGTTATTCCCCATTTGGAAAAATACTGGAATGAAACTTTCCCGGAATTTGTATTCAGTTATGAGTTTCTAGATCAGCGTATCGCAAGCTTTTACAGGCAAGAAGAAAAAGCATCGACGGTATTTCGGATATTTGCATTGATCGCCATTTTGATCGGCTCGCTTGGTTTGTTCGGTCTCGTGTCGTTTGTAGCGATGCAACGAACCAAAGAAATCGGTATCAGGAAAGTTTTGGGCGCGACCATCCCGAATATTGTGATGATGTTTATCAGAGAATTTTTTGCGCTCATTGCGATTGCATTCATGTTGGCGGCGCCACTTGCTTATTGGGTGATGAATAATTGGCTGGAAAATTTTGCCTATCGGGTTTCTATCGGAGCTGGCGTATTTGTAACGGCTATCGCATTTACCGTGATCCTCGCGGTCATTACCATCGGCTACCGCATACTTAAAACGGCAACATCTAATCCGGTGGAAGCATTGAAATATGAATAAGGCAGACGCGAAAGGCCAAACGTAAGACGACGTCCGTTTCTGTCTCACGTTTGACGTCTGCCGTTTAAATCAAGGGAGAGGCATGTTCAAGAGTTATTTAAAAATCGCGTCGCGAAATTTATTGAAATCCAAATGGTACTCGTTGATCACCGTTGCCGGATTAGCGATCGGCATGAGCGCGTGCATTTTGATTATTATGTACGTTCGGGACGAATTGTCCTACGATCGGTTTCATAAAAATGCCGTACGTACATTCCGTGTAACAACGGACTCGCCGAGTTTTGGGCATCTGTCGAGCTCTGCACCGGCGCTCGCGGATGTGCTGAAAACAGAGTATCCTGAAGTTGAACATACCACGCGTGTCTTCAAGCATTGGTTCTCACCATTGATTGTTTATGAACAAACGGCCAATGTCGAAGAAAAGTTTTTCTTTGCCGATGAAAGTTTTTTTGACGTGTTTTCATTTGAATTGGCTTCCGGCGAGGTGCGTAAAGCCCTGCAAGCGCCTTTTTCGGTTGTGCTGACCAAAGAAGCTGCGATAAAATATTTTGGCAGCGACAATCCTAT
>JABWBZ010000061.1 GCA_013359335.1 bacterium | reverse complement strand
CCGGTAAAATGCCAAAGACCGGTCAAAATCCGATACATATACGCACACATACTTGATATTCGTTATCATTCCTGCCATTGCTTAGGACTCCTTTTAGATTGATGAATTGGGTCTTTATCGAATAATTTCATTGAGTACTCGTCCGTCAGTTGCATTTGGCTGTTCGATTTTTAAAATTGCCGCCAGCGTAGGCGCAATATCCACCGGCGAACAGCGTTGATAATACGTCCCGGGTTTGATCCAATGGACGCCCGCGAGAATCATCGGCACGTGATTGTCGTACGACTGCGGCTCGCCGTGATCCGTTCCCTTCCCGTTCCAACTCCAGATGCAGTACGGATCGAGCACTAAAAACAAATCTCCAGTTCTACCACTGTAGTAGTTCTTAAAAACCGCCTGAGAAATGGCGTCATTCGGTATCCGGCCTTCGCTGAGTTGCTGCGAAGTGTATATCCGGTCGATGCCTTTGACGTTGTTTTTCAAAAACGTGCTAATATACTGTTCTGCGATATTTTTATCAATCTTTTTTTCCGCTAATGCTGCATCGTTGAAGTATAAATTAGCTTCTTCAATAACTTCGACATAACGCTGTTCGCGCGCCAAACGGCCGAATTTTTTGATCATTTCCGTCTCGGCGATTTGGCGAACCGTGTCCGGAATCAGGCGGTACGCTTCGACTTGACGGGAAGCAATAATCTCGGGGATCGGCGGCACGCCGTGATCGGATGTTAAGACAAATAAAATATTGTTCAAGCCAACTTCCTTGTCCAGAAATTTAAACAACCGGGCCAAATAACGATCTGTTCGGACTGTAATATCCATCACTTCACGGCTCATGGGACCGAACATGTGCCCGATCTTGTCATTGGCTGAAAAGCTCACACACAAAATATCGGTCACCGCATCGTCGCCTAAGTTTTCACGGATCATCAATTCTTCCATGAGTTCCAACAATGCCTCGCTTGAAAAAGGAGAACGCATCAAGGCTTCATAATAATTTTTATCTTTTTTGTCGTTTTCGGAACCGATAATATGCGGAAATGCCCCGCCAATGCCCGCCTTGACGTCGTAATACTGCTCAAATTTTTTTTCAGACTTCGGATACTCGTCCGGTGACAGCAGCATGTCCCACTTCGCGCCTTTCCATTTATCCAAAGGTTTGGAAGCCTGGTAGGTTTTCATCCACTCGGGATAATCGTTCATATAATACGCACTTGTCACGATTCTTCCGAACTTTTCATCCATCCAATAAACTCCGTCGGCCATTTTCCCGGCCATCAGAATAGCGGATCGGTCTTTATTACTTACTCCAAAAACTTTAGCCTGTCCGCCGGTATGCAGTTTCAACTGGTCGGCTAAATTTGTACCGGAAAATTTTCTCGGCGAACGGCCGTCGGTTTTTCCGTACTCCTTGGCGCCTAAAATCGGGGCCAGGGTGTCCTCGGTACCATAGACTTTCCTGCGCAGCGAACGGTCATACCAGTCATTGGCGATAATGCCGTGGCGGTACGGATATGTTCCGCTCATCATGGTAGCGTGCCCGACGGCAGTTTCATTGGTCGCGTGTCCGTAATGGCATTCCGCAAAATTCGCTCCGCGATTTAATAAATAATTAAAACCATCCGGCCCAAAGTGCAGCGAAAATTTAGTAAGATAATCGTAACGCAATTGATCGATGCTGATAAAAACCACTAACCTGGGCGCGGGTGTTTTTTGATTGGACGTAGGCGCGCATCCTGAACTTAATACAACCGCCGTGATCATGAATCTTAAAAATCTCATGACTTCTCCTGTTGAGGTTGATGCTCTCGGCGGAGTAAATCCAGCAACGTCTTGACGGGATTAAACGTTATCGCCGGCACTTCCACGAAAATCGTATTCCACTCCGCCATCCCTCCGTTCCACAATCCCGGTAATTCAAGCGCCTTCAAAATCTTACCGTCTTTGGGTTTGATGGTAATAAGACCCGCGTCAGGATCGGCAAACTGTTGTAATGAAAACAAACTTCCTTTGTAGTTGCGCACCCCGCATACCAGATCAACCGGATTGAAAAATCGTGCCGATTGAAAAACCGCTTTCTGCTGTAGATCATTTGGATCAACTTGCGCACTTTCGACAATTTGCAATGAAAGGCTGCCATCAGGTTTTCGGACACGAAAAGGCCCGCCACCGGGTTCGCCTTGATTTTTGACAACGCCGCACACGCGCATCGGACGATTCAGTTTAGTCTGAATGAAATTCTTTTTTCTTTCAAACAACCATTGATCAAAATCTTGCGGAATAAAAGCCGATAACTCCGTTTGCAGAAAACGGATCATTTCCCGAATAGCCGATTCCGACGGAACGCCGCTTTCGAGAAGGGTCAGATATAAGAAAGCACGTTTTTGGGTCTTAATCAAGTATCCTGCTAAAAGTTTTTTATATAGAATCGTCGTTTCTTTCAAATAGTCCGGCGCCACATTGTCTATGTTTTTGATAAAAACGATATCGCTGTCCATTTCTTCCAGGTTCTGCAGCAAAGCGCCGTGACCTGAAGGCCGGAAAACTAACTTCCCTTCTTTGTCACGCAACGGCCGGTTGTTTTGATCGACGGCAATGGTATCCGTTGAAGGTTTCTGAAATGAAAAACTGATGTCGAATAAAACATTTTCTTTTTCATAACGGCGCAATACGCGGGTCAACAAAAGCTGAATGGCTTCTTCATGATTCGGAGAAATGGTGAAATGAACCGACGCAACGTTCTCTTTATCCTGAACGTACGTGATCGCTTCGACGAGGTGCTCTTCCAACGCCGTCCGCACATGATCGTCGTAGCGGTGAAATGGTAACAACGCTTTAGGCAAGTTCGCATAATTCAAACCGGGTTCATACAAAAGATGTTTAAGCAGCAAGCGATAGTCGCCATTGTCGAGCAATTGAACACAAGAATGACCGTGTTCGGTTAAATTTTTTTGCAATTCCTCGAAAAAAGCAAATTGTTTTAAATGATCGATGATGTGCAACAAATCGCGGTGCAACGAATCGGATGATGCCGTTGTTTCGATGTCACGGCGATGCAGCGCATGATAACGATGATACAACGTGATCGGCACGTCGAACATGCGTGACGCCGCGCCGGATGCCGGGACAAACTTAGCCAGTCGGCCTTCATCAGAAGCCGTTTTATGCAGAGCCAGCAATTCGTCAAATTCAGAATCGGCGATGTGGACGATGCCGCCCCCGACCGTACACGCTTCTTCCAATCGCGTATATGGAATTCCTGTTTCAAATAATCGCAATTGCCGCAACACGTCTTCTTCGGAAATGCCGGCGCTATTCATCTGGCGTATGTCGTCGGGAGTAAACACGTATCCGTTACCTCAAACGAGGTTGTTCGAAATGATTTGTTAGAAATTAAATTGACTGAGAACCCTGAATTGTGCTAATCGGCGTAGACACCGGTCACGCCGTCGCCGGAATTTGGAAATGGCGCGTTCAAAGCAAATTCTTCGGCGTCTTCCATTTCTTTGGCAACGCGCGCTTTGATCGCTTCGTTTTCCTGCGCCGTTATCACACGATGATCCAGTAAGTATTTCTCGCATCGAATGATCGGATCTTTTTTCTGCCATTCGGCAAATTGCTCTTTCGGAACGTAAAACGCATCGTCGTGTTCGGCGTGGCCTTTCATGCGCATGGTTTTCGATTCGATCAAAATCGGGCCGTTGCCGGCGCGCGCTTTTTCGATTGCGTATTTGCTCACGCGATACGCTTCCATCACGTCATTACCGTCCATGACAATCGCTTCTATGCCGTAGGCTTTGCCTTTCACGGCGAGATCGGGCGTTAAATTCTGATGCGACGTCGGCGTTGAATAAGCCCAATTATTATTTTCAATAATGCATACGAACGGCAATTTCCACACGGCCGCCATGTTCATGCCTTCATGAAATTCCGCCGTGGACGTCCCGCCGTCGCCGATATACGTCAGCGCCACGCGCGGCTGTTTTTTAATTTTGAAAGCCAGCGCACATCCGGCCAAATTGATTACCAGGCTTCCCAGATGTGAGATCGGCGCGAACACGCCAAGTTCCAAATCTCCTAAATGAGAATTGCCGTCCCGACCGCGCGTCGGCGTCGTCGAACGGCCGACAAAATTGGACAAAAAATTCTTAACCGGAAGCCCGCGAACGATAATCGATCCGGCATTTCGGATAATCGGCCCGACGATATCGTCTTTTCCAAGCGCGTACGTCGAACCCACGCTCGTCGCCTCCTGGCCACGGCTGCCATAGGCGGCGCCAATAATTTTTCCCTGGCGATACAATTTCGCGACGCGATCGTCAAACGCGCGATTGAGTAATAAATAATAATACAAATCCTTTTTTTGTTCGTTGGTCGGCTCGAATTTTTCGAGATCCAGATCGGCCGCCCTCAGGAATGTTTTTTCCTGGCGATTGCGAGCCGCCGCTGCAGCGGATTGGGTTTTGGCTGGTTTTGATTTTACGGGTTTTTTATTCAGTTTTTTCTTTGTTGCCATGTCCAATAAAAATTTAAATGTGGCGGAAGCCGCAGGTCTTAGCCTGCTTAATCAATGCGTTCGCTCTATTCAGACACATCCTAAAACTACGCGCATGAATTTAAAACAATTCGTCGGTTTTAACGATTTTTAATTTTTCTTTATTGATATTCAATGGATACGCTTCGATAATTTTGTCTTCATCGAGAATGGTTTGTTCAGGCTTTGCGTTGGGATAAGTAATCGGCGTCGGCGCATTATCCATCAATATTTTCTTAACGCCTTCGGCATCATTGGTAATGATCGCAATCTTCAGGTTCTTGCCCTGCAGATGTTTTTTGATCGCGGCATTCACCTGATCCAGCTTAACCTTTTTCAATTTCGCCGAAGACGTACGAGCCGAGAATGTCCATGGCCGCGTAGTCCTTGGATTGAACGGAGAACCCGGGCGTTTTATATCCGGTCATTAAAATCGGAAAAGTCGGACTTTTCCATTTGATCGCTGCACGGCGCTCGGAAGTCTGTTCAGGCTCAGATTGAATTGCTTGTTTGTAATCGCGTCGTTTCCAACCTGAATAATATTGTTTGATTAATTTTTGCAACTGATCATAATCGAAATCGCCTACGACAAGGACCGTACAGTTTTCAGGGCGATACCAACGGTCGTAGAAGTCAAGGCTGTACGCGTACTGATTCGGCATGTCTTTGATGTCTTGTAAATAGCCGATCGTCGTGTGGCCGTACGTGTGCGTAGTAAAAGCGAGTTCCTGAATACGTTCGAACATGGCAAGAAAGGGATTGGACATGCTTTTATTATATTCGCCGAGAATCGCGCCGGCCTCGGTTTTGAAAGCTTGCTCGGTGTATTTTAAATTTTGAAAACGGTCGGATTCGATGTCGATAATTTTTTCGAGGCCGGACGACGGCAGCACCTGATAATACCGGGTCCAGTCATCATCAGTGGAGGCATTGAAATCAGCTCCGAGCAATTGCATTTCTTTATTGTATACATCCGCCGGATATTTTTCCGTTCCGCGAAACATTACGTGTTCAAAAAAATGCGCAAACCCCGATTTACCCGGCTCGACTTCGTTTCTCGAACCGGTACGGACAATCGTGTAGTACGCTAAAATACCGGGACTATCATACGGAATGGCAACCACATTGAGTCCGTTCTCTAATTGAAATTGCTTCATTTCATAAGGAAAAATATTATTCCGGGACACTCGGTCCGTTGCCATCAGGAACAACGTGACGGTCAGCACGATCAGCGTCACGACGGTCAACCGCGTTTTGTTTTTGGATTGCATAAAAGCCGCTCCTTGTGAGTTAAAATTAATCCGCGTACACGCCTAATTCCGCGTCGGCGCCGTTAGGATACGGCGCCTTGTCGGCGTACTCGATGGCCTCGTCGATTTCGGCGATCACCGAGGTTTCGATTTCTTTGATTTTTTTGTCGGTCAGAATTTTTTCTTTGAGCAGGAATGTTTCAAATTGCACGATCGGATCTTTTTTCTCCCATTTTTCCAAAAGCCCTTTGGGATAATATTCGTGCGCGTCGTGTTCCGCATGGCCGCGCATACGCATGGTCACCGATTCAATCAGCGTCGGGCCTTCACCGGCACGTGCGCGTTCAAAAGCTTCTTTGCACGTACGGTACACTTCGAGAATATCCGTGCCGTCGATTTTGACGCCCGGCATACCGTAACCGGCTGCGCGATCAACGGGACTTTCACACGCATATTGCAGATGCGTCGGCGTCGAATAGGCGTATTGGTTATTTTCGATGATCAGAATAAACGGCAATTTCCAAACGGCCGCCATATTCAGGCCTTCATGAAATTCGCCGACATTCATTCCGCCGTCGCCGATATAATTGAGCACGATCGCGTTTTCTTTTTTCTTCACTGCCGCCAGCGCCGTACCTACGGCTTGCGGAATCATGGCGGCGAGATGGCTGATGTTGCCGACGATTCGCAGCGATTTATCATAATAATGCCCGGTGCCGTCGCGGCCTTTCGTCGGGCCTTCACCTTTGGCCAAATGATTCAGCATCAAGGCGCGCGCGGATTGTCCGCGCGTAAAATGCGCGCCGATATCGCGGTGCATCGGATATAAATAATCCTGCGGCATCATCGCGTATGCGCTGCCGACGGCCGTCGCTTCATTGCCCCAGCCGGAATAAGCGCCGCCTAGCATTTTATTCTGCCGGTAAAGCCGGATAATCCCTTGATCAAACTGCCGCGTGAGGCGCATAAGGCGGTACATTGTCAGATAATCGTCTGCCGTCAAACCAAGATCGTTTTTAATTTCCTTTTTGCTGCTTTTGTTCATAAACATTCGTGTTAGTTGTGCAAAATTTAAAGTTTTAAAAGCTCAGCGTTTCTTGAATACTCTGGTGTGAGCATCAAAAATCCCAAACATACGTCACGGATTGTCCGCGGGTTTCTTCGACAGTCACTCCAACGGAATTCACCGAATTAAAAATTTCTTTTCCGGGATACAAATCTTTCCAAAGCGATTCTAATTTTTTAATAATTTCACCGTTCAAATACTTTGCCAGAAGTTCCGACGTAATATTGCTGACCGGCAGCAGTTCGATATCTTCACATGGAAATCGATACTGCTTCGAAAAACCGCCCCCCTGAAATGTCACGTCAAAAGCATCGCCGTCTTTGGCAATTTTCAAATACGGCGAGTCGGCCGGCAATAATATTTTCTCATCGAGTTGATCGCACACGGCCCGAGCAATCTTTTTTAATTCTTTAAACTCGATGATAATCCCGTTATCCGTGTCACGGCAAAACACCTGCAATGTCACATAATAATTGTGTCCATGCAGCAATTCCACCGACATGTCATCAAAAATAGTAAAATGCGCCGCGCTGAATTTCAAATATTCTTTGGCGATGGTAATGACGTATCTACCCATTGCGTGTCTCCGTGGCGACAATACCTGTCTCTTGTTCCGAGTCTTCGCCAATTTTTAAACGGATGAGCGTTTCCGCCATTTTCGACGTTGCATGCAAATCTCCAGCTTTTTCTAATGCGTATTTGAGTAAAACGGGGCCAATTAACTGATTAATTCCGATCACAGAAATAACAATCGTTTGTAAAACGCCGCCCCATTCAGGATACGTTCGCTCAACGACTACAGCCAAGCCGAGCGCAACGCCGGCTTGCGATACAAGCCCCATCCATGCATATTGCCTGACTTCTTTGGTAGCGCCGTCTGAACGCGATCCGGCCTTCACGCCCATATAAATTCCAAGCATACGCACGGCCACCAAAACCAACGCAATAAACCACATGGACTGCAGCGCCATCAGGTTTAGCTTAGCGCCCGCAATAGAGAAAAAAATCGGATAAATGACCGGAAGACTTTCTTCGATATTTGAAATTAGTTTTTGCCCTTGTTTGGTAAAATTCTGAACGTAAAATCCGGCTGTAACGCCAACCAATAAAACCTCAAGATGAAAATAGTGCGCCAGTTCATAACTTGCGAAAGCGATTCCGACAATAAACAGAACAGTTTGTTCCATAATAAACCGCATATACAGCCATACCAAAAGGCCAATCGCCAGCCCCAGCCCGATGGAACCCACTATCTCGTATCCCAATTTCGATATAAACGGGATCGGACTGAATGTAGCATCAGGCAATAGCTGAGTGGACGCAAAAGAAGCGACGAGCGCAAAAACAATGATGACAACAATATCCTTGAGCACCACTGTGCCCAGCACTGTATCGGTCAAATGACCTTTGCTGTGGTACTCACCGATAATACCAATCGTTACGGCCGGGGAATTGGCAATCAGCATTGATCCCATCAATAGCGAAACAATGCCGACAAATAGCCACGTTTGCCCGGCGGTGAAACTGATAAAAGGATGTAAAAGGAAAAATGCAATGGCGGTAAACAGCAGAACATACAAGGTCTCATAAAAACTGATGCCGATCAGAAGTTTACTCATTTTTTTGAGTTCGCCAAACCGCATCTCGCCGCCGGCAATGAACGCAATCATGCTGAGCGCGAGATTGTCGACAAATTTCAAATTGTTAACGACGTCCTGGCTGACAAAGCCGGTCACGTACGGCCCGCACAAAATACCGGTTAAGATATAAATCGTCAGTTTGGGAAGTTTTAATCGGGAAAGAATTTTGCCGAGATTGAAAGACAAGATGAGCATAAACCCCAGCAGCGTGATGGAAAACACCGCCGGATCGGACTCATTGATCAGCGTCGAATAATGCAGCAAGGTCATGATAAAAAAAATCATGACAACGATAGCAACACGTTTGAAAATATGAATTTCTGATGAAAATTTCGATGTGTCCATGCGAAACCATGTTAAATCGCTATTCGGGCATGAAACTAAAAAAATTAGCCAAGAAATCCAATCAATTTTTACACATCCTAAAATAAAAAAGCGGCGAATGACTGTCTCACGCGCCGCTTTTAGGATTGCTAATTTCTATTATTCGCCGCCCTCTTCTCTGATTTTTTTCTTCCGTTCAAGCGCATCTTGTTTGATGTGTTCGGCAATCCGGAATTCACGTTTTTCATCTTCGGTTTCGACGATCAATGGCGGAATGGCCGTGGGGACGCCGTCTTCATCCAGTGCAACCATGTTGAAATACGCGGTCGTACAATGTTTGCGTTTTCCGGACAAAGGATTTTCCGCGTACGCGTCGATTTTGACGACCAACGATGTACGCCCCACGAACACCACGCGTGAAATCGTTTCAATACGGTCGCCGACCCGCACGGGATTTTTAAAATCGACCGCTTCAGTAGACGCCGTGACGACGGTTTTGCGGCAGTATTGTGACGCGACAATGCCGGCCTGAATATCCATGATCGCCATGACTTTGCCGCCGAACATGGTGCCGTGCGGATTGGCATCATTGGGAAATACGATGTGCCAACTGCTCAACGGGTGCGCTTTTTTAGGTTCCAAGTAGCCTCCTATTGAGATTATAAAAAAGATTATAAAATTTTAGACCGTAAACAAAGTCATCGCACTGTTCCGCCAACAGTCATCTCATTGATTTTGATCGTCGGCTGTCCGACGCCGACGGGAATGTGTTGTCCGTCTTTGCCGCAAGTGCCCGTGCCGGTTTCGATTTCCAAGTCATTCCCGACGGCCGTAATTTTATTCATCACGTCAGGACCGTTGCCGATCAGATTCGCCGAACGGATTGGCGCTGTGATCTTTCCGTCCTCGATCAAATAACCTTCTTGAATTTCGAAAACAAAATTGCCGTTGGTAATGTCCACCTGTCCGCCGCCCAGCGATTTAGCAAAAATTCCTTTTTTTACCGAACGTACGATTTCCTCCGGATCGTGATCACCGCGGTCGATAAAAGTATTGGTCATGCGCGGCATGGGAATTTGCGTGAAATCCTCGCGGCGGCCGTTGCCGGAAGGAACCGTTTTCATTAACCGCGCGTTGAGGCGATCCGTCATATAACCTTTAAGTACACCCTTTTCGATCAGTACGTTGCGGTTCGTCGGCGTTCCTTCGTCATCGATATTCAATGATCCGCGGTAAAACGGTATTGTTCCGTCGTCGATGATCGTCACCAGTTCCGACGCCACTTTCTGTCCGACGCGTCCCGAATAAACGGATGTTCCGCGGCGATTGAAATCGCCTTCCAGTCCATGACCGACGGCTTCGTGTATCAGCACGCCGCCCCAACCGCGATGAATCACGACCGTGTGCAATCCTGCCGGCGCATCGATGGCTTTCAATTTGCGAATAGCTTGTTCAGACGCTTCCCGTCCGATCGTCGCCGGAGAACGCCGTTTAAAAAAATCTGTTCCGTAACGTCCGCCGCCCGTAGCATATCCGGTTGTACGCTGCGATTCGACAACCGCCAGCGATAAAACATGAAAGCTAAAAAGATTCTGTTCATCGCGTTGTAACACTCCGTCGGAATTGGCGATGACCAATTCTTTGAATTCTTCGGCATAAGTGCAATTAACTTCTTCGATCCGCGAATCCGCAGCACGAGCCGATTCATCAGCCGATTGTATCCACGCGAGTTTCTTTTTTATTTCTGTTTTCTCCGGATCGATTGCGACATGAAAATGTTTCCGAGAGACTTGCTGGCGGAGTTGTACGAATGGATAAAACTTCGAGTCGGCGGCAATACGGGCGGCTAGTTTGGCGGCGGTTTCGATTTTTTTCAGATCGAAATCGTCGCTGTAGGCATAACCGGTTTGCTCGCCGTACATCACCCGAATGCCAATCCCTTGCCGTACGCCTTTGCGAACGACATTGATACGCCCCTGTGCCAATGTAATGTAGGTCGTCGTCCGGCGTTCGATGTACGCGTCCGCATATTCTCCACCTCGCTCCAACGCAGTAGTCAACACACGATTGAGAATCGCCGTATCGCCAAGATCGTCGAAAACAGGTAGATCAGGAGAATGTTTTTTAGCGAGCAAATTTTTCATTGCAAAAACTCTAACCCACTGGCATTCACATAATGTAGAGCGAAACCGCGTTTCGCTCTACACATGCTGATTTTACAACTACATTCCACCGCTTTCTTTGACGAGCCTTTCCAGATCTTTTCTGAGTTTTTCAAGTTCCTCGCCGTACTTCGCCCAATTGCCTTTTTTCAAGGCGTCCTGCGCGTTATTGTAATTATCCATCGCCGACCTGGACAGCGATTTGATAACTTTTAAAATGTCGCCCGGAATATTTTTTCCTTCAACCGCAGTTTGTAAATTGGCCGTCTCAATCATCCCGATTTTCAAATCGCTCAAGCCGCCGAATATTTTATTGAGGCCGATTTCAAGATTATCTTCCATGTAAATGTAGTTGCTGTAAGCCACAATGACTTTCTTCAACTCAGGCAATTTACTCTGCTGCGACTGCAGGTACAATGGCTCGATATAAATGAGAGAATTGTTAATCGGGATGACCAGCAGGTTGCCGCGCGTGACATTCGTTCCCTGCTGATTCCACAAAGACAATTTTTCTGAAATATCCGGCGTCTGCGCAATACGCGCCTCCACCTGCATCGGCCCGTAGACCAATTCGGTTTTGGGGAATCGGTAGACGATTCTTTTTCCGTAATTTTCGCCGTCGTTACGCACGCACATCCATGCGATCATGTTGGTTTTGTCACGCGGCGTGTATGGAATCATCAGAATAAATTCCTCTTTTTTCTCGCCAGGCAAACGCATGATGGTGTAATAGCTTTCCATCAATTGTTCTTCCGAACCGTAAATTTCAAACGGAATATGCCAGATATCTTCTTTGTTGAAAAACACGTTGACGTCTTCGATATGATACGTTTCATAATGCCGCGATTGAATATCGAATAAATCCTGCGGATAACGCAGATGGCTTTTTAAATTCTCCGGCATATCCGTAATGGGCTTGAACACGCCAGGAAATATTTTACCGTAAACGCGGATCAGCGGATCGGATTCAGGATTGAAGCTGTAAAAGGTCGTCTGCCCGTTGTACGCATCGATAACAACTTTGACGGAATTCCGGATATAATTAAATTGATCGCGATAACCGAAATTATCCCGTGCCGATTCGTACGACATCGTGGCATACGGATATTTGTCCGTTTTGGTAAATCCGTCGAAAATCCAATAGAGACGGCCATCGGCAACCACCATGTAAGGATCGTGATCGTAACGAATGAACGGCGCGATTTTCGATACACGATCGCGGATATTGCGGTAATAAATGACCTTGCTCTGCGATTGAATGTAATCGTTGAGCAGAATATTAAATTTGTTAAACCGGATGGCGAACAAAATTTTTCGTCCAAAAGATCCGATATCGACGCCTGCATTTTCTTTGTAGAACGTCCATTGGTTGGCTTCGCCCAAGGGATAGTCGAATTCTTCTTTAGACGTTTTGATAATGACGTAATCGTCAATGCTCTGCTGCTCGCCGAAATAAATTTCCGGCCGATCCAATTTAATGTCGGCATGAACGTCGGGCGGAATATTTTTGATAAAAAACTCCGGTTGTCCTTCCTGCGTGACGACATTCACCGGACTCATCACGATGCCGTGGCCATGGGTGTAGATAAATGTTTTGTTAATCCAATTATCGTTGCCGCCGGTTTTCGCCAGATTGAGTTCTCGCGCGGCCAGCATCACCTGGCGGTATTCGTTATTAATACGATAGCGGTCGACGTCGATATCGGAAAAATTGTAATATGGGCGGATTTCCTGAAGCTGTGAATACGCGTCGCGTAACGGCCGGTAGTCCCACAACGTCACGTTTTTGATCGTCAGGTCGTTGGCCGCAATGTCGCCCGACGTTAGATTCAGTGCGTAATTAAAATCCCGTTCCTCGATCTGATCCAGTTCATACGCCCGGCGCGTTTGTTTGATATTTTCAAGAATGTAAGGCTTTTCTTTTTCCAGCATGTTCGGCGTAACCACGAGCTTTTGAATGATCGCCGGATACGCTTTGAGTAGAATAATAGCGGCAATAATCTGCAGTGCAACCGCACCGAAACACAATTTCCACACGCCGCGGAAAGCGCCGGCCAGAGCCAATCCCATTGCGATCAGCGCCACCGCCATCATGATTTTGTAACCGACCAGAAGCGCATTCACGTCGGTATAGCTCGCGCCAACGACGATGCCGTTATCGTTGTACAATACGTCGAACGAAGCGAAGTGGTAATCGAATACGTACAACGCAAAAATTAAACTGATCAGGATCATCAAATGACGTTTGGCCACGGCGCCGAAATCAAATCCCTGCGGCTGCATCAAAATTGAACCTTTGAAAATATACACGGCGCCCGTAGTTAAAATGCTGATAACGACCAATGCAAACAGCCAATTGATCGTCGACTGATAAAACGATAATTCGTACACATAAAAACCGACGTCTTTTGAAAACACCGCATCCACTTCACCGAATTTTTCGCTGTGCAAAAATTGCAGCACGCGCATCCAATTCGTCGCCGGACCGGCGGACATCACGTACGAGATAAACAGCAAAATTCCGAAAAAAATCAATTTCGCCGGCTTGGTCAAAGCGCGAATTTGCTGCTGAAACATCGAACCCATCGCGGCAGAAAACGCGGGCTGAATCCGTGATGCAATCCATACATTCAGGCCGATGATCACCCAGAATACAATGAAATACACAAACCCGACCACATATTCGGTTGTATAGATGGTCCAGAATGTTTCTTCATAATTCATCGAACGATACCATAATAATTCACTGTAAAAGTCAACGAACGAGCGGACTAAAATGATTGCCAAAACAGCGATGACAATCAGGGTAATAAACTTTTTCACTTTCAATTCTCCTATTTGAGAGTTCTGTTAGACATATCTTTTTTGGTAAAAGCACGATCATTGAATAAATCCAGCAGCGTATAGGCCGCGCGGACGCGCACCATCATATCGTCATCATTGCGAAGCCGGTCATACAACGCCGGAATAATTTTTGAACTCACGAGCGCCTCGTCTTCGATTTTTCCCAATCCCGCTATGGCCACCGAACGCATGGAATATTCGTCGTCCTTGAGAAATTTCATAAGATCGTCGAGCATGGCTTTCCCTTTTAAAGTTGCTAAAACGCCCACGGCGATTTCGCGCACGGACGATGATCGATCATCAAGCGCGGCAGTATAGAGATCGATGGACGTGGTATCGCGCAAACTTCCCAATGCGCCGATGGCGGCAATGCGAATCCATTCGCTCGAATCGGCCATCTGGTCACGAAGCAAGGCAATGATTTTCGAACGCGCCGTTTCGTCTTTCACATCACCCAGTGTGAGCATGATAGAACTTTTCAATCCGTCATCCGGCGTATTGAAATCCTTTAATAAAATTTCCAACGCTATATCTTCGTCGGTCGCCAATAATTTTTCAGCCGCTTTCGCGCGCACGTCTGCCGAGCGGTCATTGATCATGGACTTCAGCCGGTGATTAGCCTCGGCGGCATTCAATTTACCCAACGCTTCCGCCGTTTTCGAGCGGACATAATCGGAAGGATCGTTGATAAAATTATGCAAAAGCCCGATCGCTCCGGCCGGCCTGATTTCTCCGATAACCTGCACGACCGACACACGAACCTGGAACGCAGGATGCGTCGACGCCGCGCGCTCCAGGAATTGCAGCGGGGTCAGCGGCTGGAAATTGGCCGGGTTGCGGTCAAGGTCGATGTCGTAGGGCGTCAGGTTTTGGGGCGTTTTCGCCATTGTTGTTGCCTCCCTTGGGTGGGGCAACAATAGGAAGCGGCGAGCGTGCGATCAATCAGCGCAAAGTCAGAGGAGGTGGGGGAGTAATCCCCTTCGGCAGCGCGGCGCGGGCGCGGTCGGGATAGTCCGAAATGATGCCGTCGATACCGGTCTGGACCATCAGTTCGAGATCGGCCATCTCGTTCACGGTCCAGGGGATCACCTTCAGCCCGAGATCATGCGCTTCCTTCACCAGAGCCGCCGTGACATTGCGGTAATAGGGCGACCACACTGCGCAATCGGCGGCCTTCACCAGGCGCGGCACCGAGCCGCCATGGGCGTCGATGTCGAGGCCGGCGGTCCAGGGCGAGGGGCCCGGAAGGTTGCGGCGGATATTGTCTTCGCCCGGACTCTGGATGG
>JABWBZ010000353.1 GCA_013359335.1 bacterium | reverse complement strand
TAACACTTTCGACGGAACGGCTTCGTTCCCTGCCTCGCGTAAACGGCACGACGCAGAATGTGCAGAAATTATCGCATCCGCGCATGATCGCGATCCACGCCGTGACGCGGCCGAATCGCAGCGGCGTCACCGCTTCATACACTTCCGTACGCGAAAGTTTTGTGTCGATATGCAAATCTTTCAGGTGAAAATCCCGGTACTCACTCAGGCTAAAATCGTCAGACGATTTGATTTTCAAATCCTGAATCGGAATGATGTTTGACGGCAGCTTATTTTCTGATTTGAGTAATTCCGGTAATTTCCGGTACGAATCAGGTCCGAGGACTACATTGACATAAGGGCGTTTGGCATGAATGTCTTCTTCGAGATGTTTTGCCATGCATCCCAAAACTCCGATCACAAGATCGGGCTTTTGTTCTTTCAGCTTTTTAAAACGGGTCAATTGCCCCCAAACGCGTTGCTCGGCATTTTCACGAATCGCGCAAGTATTCAAAAAAATGGCGTCGGCGTTTTCGAATTGATCGACCAATTCGTAATCCATGTCACTCATAATGCCGGCGACTAATTCGGAGTCGTACACGTTCATCTGGCAGCCGTACGTTTCGATATAAACTTTCTTTTTACCTTCGCGCGGCATCGTCTCTAACGGTTCAATATTGTGCAGACCGTTGACTTCTTTAATTAATTCGTCGACCATGAAATATTGCTGAAATTTTAATTATTGATAATCGATTCCGTTAAACTCAAGGCAATGCCGGACAACATGACTTCGGGGCCAAGCTGCGTAATGTCGCCGGACAAAAGCTCGGTATCGACATTGGCATAAAATGAACATGCCGCGCCTTTTTCGATAATCAGGCCGGACAATTTCCCATCGTGCATTCCGACAAACGTAACCTCACCTAACATTTCGCTGATGACATAACCGGAACAAAATTGCAATTGCAGATGGGCGTTCGGCGTGTACACGGTAATCAACGATCCCCGGCGCGTTCCGATCGGAATATCGGGATAAATTTCCAACGTCAGTTTTCTGGCTTCAGCCGGATTTTCAAGGTACAAACGGTAATGATTGCCGAACGACTGTTGCGCTACGCCGAGACTGTGGGCAATTTTATCGATATCGGACGGCGTCAGCCTGAATTTTTTATCGTTATGACCGGACGGTTTATTTTTCACAACCGTTTTTCTGACAATCTTTTTCGCAGTTTTTTTTGCCGGTTTTTTACCCGATGCTTTTTTGACAGTTTTTTTCTTTTTCATAGACCGTTACGTTGATTGAAAATTCATCCTAACCTTTGGAATCAAATATCACATCGCCCAAATCTTTTTCACGGTTGCGGTTTGCGCGCAGGCGCATGGCTTCATTCATTTCATCCGCAATCCGCGGAAACGCATACAAAACTTTCCCGCCTGAATCCAGTTGAGTCTCGCCTTGATAATCGCGCATCATGCTTTCTAAGCATTGCTCGATTTCTTTCGCCAGTAGCGGCTTTTCGGATTTCCCTGAATTGACGCCGGCAATAATTTCTTCAATTGTTGCTGATTTATTTGGTTTCTGAAAAACGACGCGCATAATGCGTTTGCGCTTATTCATCTCAAGACGGAGTTTTTTTAGTTTCCGGATTTTAAAAGCCCGCGCGATCGGCACGCCAAAAAACAATAATGAAAAAATAAACGGCAGCCATCCCAAAAACAAAACCACCAACCGCTCGTTCGGAATATTTACAGTATGACCGGAAGTATAAAACATATATAAAATTGATCCGGAAAAAACAAGATTGAACGCGTTCATAAAAATAACGCCGACATTCCGTCCCGATGTATTGCCCGTTATTTCATATTCCGGTTCATATTCATCCCAAAAATATTCGATTTTGCCCTCTTCGATTCCCTCCATGCCTCGCGTCAACTGATCGAAACGGCCGTAAACGACGCCGTTATCCGTAATGTCGGCATCGCCTTTGAAGCGAACAATACATTCCGATAAAAACGCTTCGGCTTCATCGGTTTTTTTACCTCCGAGAGCGATCAATTCGGCCGGCGTAATGATTCCTTTTTCTTTGCGCAGGTACGCCGCTACTTCTTTTTCATTGGCCAGCGGATCGATCTGAACTCTCGCCGGACCGAATACAAAATCATACACCGACGCGATGAAATTTTTCTTGTTTTCATTCAAAACCGACGGGCGCGGTTGATAGTGGCGGTAACGATAGCCCTGGCGATCGGTTTGATATTGAATCATGGTCGTAGCCGTTCGCCATTGAAAAATAGAAAAAAACATCCGGAAAATACCGTCCAATTTCACAGGCGATTTCCGGTCGCGTCCGCCGCCTTGCGTCGCAGCGACGAGCAAGGCAATCAATAGAACGAGGAATACAACAAAATACACGACCAGGGTAACGGCAATCCAGGCTTTGAAAATCACCGTAAAAACTTTCCACGCCCATTCGCCGATCTGATCCCAACGTTCGGCCCAAGTTTTTTCACCGCGGCGTTGAAGCGAATGACCGAAAGAATAAATCATGTCGCCGTTTTCCGTGACCATCAAACGGCAAACGTATTTGGACATCATGGCGTCGAGCGCTTCTTTCGCTTCATCCACGGCCAAGCCGGTTACAGCCGCCGCGTCGTTCAATGAAAATGCACCTTTAAATGACCGAACTTTTTGTTCGAGCGCGCGGATGGAATTCTCTAAAGTCGTTGTCTGCATGGGTCTATGGTCATTGTATAATTTTGAGCGCTAATGTAAGCGTTCCGAATCGTAAATTCAATAAAAGATTTGTTTTGTGTCTTGCGGCCAAACCAAAGAATACTTATATTCGCCGCAGTTATGACCGACAAACTCAAAATCAATGAAATTTTCTACAGCATCCAGGGCGA
>JABWBZ010000060.1 GCA_013359335.1 bacterium | reverse complement strand
CATCCCTGCCAAGTTCTATGACTTTGGAGTTCCACCCAAGGTCAGTTCTATTGCGGTAGGAATTTACCTCTCCAAGAGAAAAACTATACGATACAATAGACTAATACGACATAAGATGCGGAAATAAAAAAAAACAAGCCTGGAAAAAACCAAAATCCGAAAAACTAAAAAAACAGCTCTAATCTACTCATACAAATCACTAACTATTTTTTTTCCTAAGGACCAGAGACGCAACGAATATAAGAATATTGAAGATTGGTGTCATCGCTTACTGAGAAACCACTAGAAAAATTGACTTCCCAAGAAAAATTAGTATTTGACACAAGAGTAGTTGAACTCCAATACGAACCTGATGCAGTATTTGGAAAAATATTTGTGTCTATAGTTTCACCACTGGATTTATTTATATCAATGATGGATTTTAATTCATTGATATTTGGTAACCTCCATGATTTTCCGGCTAAACTTAGTCCACTGCAAGCAGATAGTGCATTTGCCCAAAGATCACTACTTGCAGCTCCAGAGCAGTTCGAACCACTCTGCCCATTACTACATTTCTGCCAAATAAGTCCTGTCACATTATCTTTTACTGTGCCATCTCCATTTTCTGTTAAATTATTACCGTACTCTTTTACTGTACCTGAAACACAACGGACATAGTAAAAAACTGCCTTGCTATCTTTACTTATTTCACCGGCACTAAAATTTATATACCAAGCCTCTGTACTGGAAGGCACATAATTGCTTGAACTCCAATACGGGTTTGTTGTAGTATTTGGAAAATAACTTGAATCAATTGCAATTGCTATAATTGGTCCAGAAAAATGTGATAGAGTTTCTAATTCTAATCTTGATGGCAGTCTCCATGTTTTAGATCCCAAGCTAAGCCCACTGCAATAAGTGCCCGCATCTGCCCAGTTTGGGTTTGAAGCAGTTCCTGTACATCCCGCATCATTATTTAATCCCATGCTACATTTCTGCCAAATAAGCCCTGTCGCATTATCTTTTACCGTGCCATCTCCATTATCAGTGTAGCTCCGACTTACACCTGTTTGACTTTCTCCATCATCTCCAACTGCGTATGAAGTCTGTTGCCCTGTTTTTAAAGGCGGATAGCTAAACACTCCGGACAAAATTGCACTATCAGTCATTCCATTTTTCACAGCAAATGCCTTTATCGTTTTTCCAGCTAAGGACCAAATATTCTCCAAAGCACTAGAGTATCTATTGGATCCGATTGTTGGGTTTGTTCCATCTGTGGTATAGTAGATCGTTGCTCCAAAAGTAGATGTCAATATATTTATATCGGATAGGGAAGTTTTATTTCCTGCGGATGGAGTAAATATAGGAGTAGCTACACTTCCAAATGAAGGAATAATCCCACAAAAAGAAGAACTATCTGAGGTTATATATTTTACGATATTGGTGTTTCGATGAGAATCCGAATTTAGATCACAAGGGTTATCAAATTTTGGTTTTTGACAATTGGATAAAAAGAAAAAAATTTCGATAAGTGTAAAAATTAATAAAATCTTTTTTATATTTCTCATTGCCCTTAAATCATTAAAACTTTTGCAAATTTGTCAAGCTCTTTAGTTTTTAAAAAGATCCATTTTTTGTTATACACAAAAATAAAAACATCATGCTTTCCTATAAAATTCAAGATAATAGTACTATGAAATATTTTTTATTATGTCTTTTAATACTTACTTTTAGTATATATTCGGAAGAAGAAGGATTTATTCCTGTGAATATAAAAGAAAAAATTTTTCAGGGTGAAATTTCTTTAAAACAGGCAAATGAGTTTCTTGGAGACAGAAAATATTTTTCCTGTATAGAAAAAATTAAAGAATTTCAAATACTTTACCACGACCATCCGTCTTTTCTAAAGTCTTACAAAATTTTAAGTCTTGCGTATAAAAAAATACAAAAGTGGGATTTGGTAGCAGAAACAGAAATGAATCTTTTTAATGAGAGTCCAGAAACAGAAGAAGGTATGAATGCTTATTTGAATGTAGCTAAAGCCTTTGTAAGAATAGGGAAAATTGAAGAAGCCAAAAAAATTTTTGAAGAGATCATTTCAAAAGAAAATACTTCGAAATTAAAAAAAGAAGCAGAATTAGAGCTAAATTTATTGAATGCAATTTAGTGGATAAGCCCACCTTTCCTAAGTTATCACTTTGTCTTAATTACAAAGAGACATATCTACCAAAAAAAGAATGAATTTTTCCTAATCAGTTTATAGATTCGGTCGAAGTTATCTATAGGAAAAGCAAAAATGAAACAGCCTTTTATTGAATGGATTAGTAATATATCTGAAATTTTTACAAAAGAAATCAAAATTTATAAAAATCTTTTAGATTTAGAAATTCAAAAGAAAGGTAATATCCTAGAAAAAAACGGTAAAGCATTAGAGTCTCTAACAAAAGAATCTTACAATTTAATGGTGGGTGCATCTGAATTAGAGAGAGTAAGAATGAACGAAATTGAAAATTTTTACAAAGAAAAAAAAATTGAAATTTCAGAAGAAAAAAATTCATTTAACGAGTTTTTAAATCATATAGATAGAAATTCAAATTTTAAACTAAAAGGTCTCGCTGGAGAATTAAAAGAAGTTTTGCAGTCATTAAAAGAAAAAATTATCTTAAACGAAAAATTAATGAAAACCAATCAGGAAATTTTTAAACTTAGTATAGATGCTTTGAAACGAGCTTCCGAAACTGAAATCCCGGTTTCTTACGGAAGCGTTAGTGTTAAGACCAGTACCCGCAACACACCGGTCATGTTAAACACAAAAGCATAACGGAGGAAAAATGGGCTCTACGTTTATGGGTTTAGAAGTAGGAAAAAGGGGCTTGAGCACTCACCAACAAGCTCTTCAAACTACAGGACACAATATATCTAACGCAGATAATAAGCACTATTCGAGACAAAGAGTAAATATGTCTGCACCTGATCCACTTTATGATCCGGCTTACAATCGTGCACTTGTTGCAGGACAAATCGGGCAAGGCTCTGAGGTGACAAGAATTGAAAGAATTCGAGATAATTTTATTGATGACCGAATCATTGAAACAAATAATAAAAAAGATTACTGGGGTGCAAGAAACGATTACCTGTATCAGATCGAGACAGTTTTCAATGAGCCTACAGGGATTACTCTTCGTACTCAAATGGATCAATTCTGGACAAGTTGGGAAGACTTAGCCAATTACCCCGAAGAAAGCGCACATCGGTCTATTGTAAAAGAAAAAGCCACAGGACTTGGCACACGAATAGAAGATACATTTAGAAAATTAACACAACTAAGAGATCAAGCTAACAGAGAAGTAGAATCTAAAACCAATATGATAAATCTACTTGCAGAAAATATTCGTAACTTAAACGAAAGAATCGGCAAGGCAGAAGCGTTAGGCGACACACCAAATGATTTATATGACAAAAGAGATGCTGCTCTTCAAGAATTGTCCTCTTTGGTAGATATCAACGTCGGGCGAAGTGACGAAGATGAATTTATGGTTTTTATAGGACAGCAAATTTTCGTTCAAGGCAGTAAGTCAAATAAAATCCAACTTATAGGAAATCCGGATAGAGACGGGATGTTCGATCTTGTATGGGCAGAAACAGGAAAACCCACTCTTTTACGAAGCGGCAGAATTCACGGGGTCATGGAAATAAGAGATCAAGTTCTAAGAGAGAAAATAGATTACGTTGATTCTCTTGCAATTAATATGACCGATGTTGTAAACGAAATCCATAAAGATGGATTTGGTTTAAACGGAAAGACAAATTTGAATTTCTTTCAACCAAGAAATTTAAGTGCAAATTCTTTCGGAGAATATGATTCAAACGGTGATGGACAAAATGATATTTCGGCAGTATTTAGGGTTACAGGAAAGGTGTCTATTGATAGTGATAGACCGATAGGGATTTCAGGGAATATAATTTTTCACAAGCCAAATAAAGAATCTACTCCTGTTATCATCCCTTATTCCAAAGATGATACTCTCGCAGAGGTTATCAAAAGAATCAATAGAAGCGAATCAGGAATCGTAGCCTATATGAACCACGACAATCAATTGGCTTTAAAAGCTACAATTGCAGAAGACAATCCAAAGAATAATTTCATCATACGTCACTTGGAAGACTCTGGTGATTTACTTGTTGGATTAACTGGAATACTATATGCGAGTGGCCCTTCTGGATCTTACGATTACAGGAAGTTAGGCGAAATTGCAAAACTCCAATCGAATACTCAAGATATTACCCTAACCCCACATTACCATCCAGCCTCATTTGTGAAAATGACAGAAGACGTAATAAATAATTCGGCAAATATTGCTGCCGGTAGAGGGAAAGATGTAGGTGGAACAGGAGATTATAATTCGCCTAACGGACACAAGGATGGGTCTAACGCACTTCTTATTGCAAGCTCTTTACGAGGCAAGCCTATCATGGTAGAATATTCAAAAACTACTGATGATTTTTATACCTCTTTAATTGCAAAACTTGGAACAGAAGCAAGAGAGGCAAAGCAAGAATTTACTACTCAAAATGATTTGCTTTCAGAATTAGAAAATATGCGTCAATCTGTAATGGGAGTAAACTTAGATGAAGAAATGGCAAATATGGTCCAGTTTCAGCAGGCGTATAACGCATCAGCTAAGATGATTTCTGTTATGACAGAAATGCTCGATACAGTAATCAATAGAATGGGAGTGTAAAAATAAATGAGAATTACAAACCAAATGACAAACAACACTCTGGTCAAAAATTTGGGGAGACACCAGATTCTTTTAGATGAGACCCAAAACCAGTTAGGTACAGGACTAAAAATACGAAAACCCTCTGATGAACCAGGTCTTGCGACAAACCAAATGTATTTTCGTTCTCGTTTGAATGAGCTTACGCAATTTCAAGAAAATATCACAGATGGTCACTCAAGGTTGCAACAGATCGATGGTGAGTTAGATAGAATTGGGAGTATTTTTCAAAGAGCAAGAGTGCTGACAGTTCAAGCCTCCAATGGTATCTACCAAGGAGATAAAGGGTTTGAACTGGAAATAGCGATTGGAAAAGAAATCGACGAACATTTACGTGCGTTAGTTGATATTGCCAACACAAGAGATGCTACAGGGCAACCTTTATTTGGAGGACATGTAATTGAGAGACCTCCTTTTGAGCCTATCGAATCTAAAATCAAAGGGCTTCAAGGTCTTGAATTAAAAAACCAATATATCGGAGTAGAGTATAGGGGAGATATAGGTGAGCAAATTCGTGAAATTGAGAGAGGAGAATATATTCCTGTTTCTCTTCCTGGGAACAAAGTTTTCTGGGGAACAAACATGGCTATTACAAGTAAGGTTGACAATTCTTCTTATTCTGCAACTTCAGATCAAAAATTTAAAATTGATGGTGTAGAGGTTCACATTTCTGTGGGTGATACAATCGACGATATTATAGATAAAATTAATAATTCTCCTATTGAAGTGAAAGCAAGTAAACTGGCGCAGGACAATATTTCACTTAGCTCAACCGCGCCTCATCAAATCTGGTTAGAAGACACAGATGGAGGAACAGTTCTAAAAGATATCGGACTGGTTGATGCCGCAAGTTCTGAACCTCCGAATAATTATTCAAAGAGTGCAAGCGTTACAGGGCTTTCCATTTTTGATGTATTAATTCAGCTTAGAAATGATTTAATCAGAAAAGATCAAGAAAGAATTTCCGGGAGAGATTTGCAAGACTTAGATTTAGCTTTAGAGAATGTTTTGAGATATAGGTCGATTGTTGGTGCCAGAATGAACAGACTCGAAGAGCACACGAAAAGAGTTGATTTTGATTCAGCCTACATGACAGAGCTTCTCGCAAAAAATGAGGGGATTGATTTTCCAGAAACGATTATGAATTTAAAATGGTTAGAAACGATTCATCAATACGCTCTAAATGTTGGATCAAAAATTATTAAACCTACTCTAATGGACTTTCTAAGATAATGGCAATTGAACTAGTTACAAAACCTTTCGGGAAAATACAAATTTCCGATAAGCAACTAATATATTTTCGTGATGGACTTCTCGGTTTTGAAATGCAAAAACAATATGCACTGATCGAAGATTCTCCTGACAATCCATTCAAATGGTTGCAATCTACAGAAAACACTGACCTCGCATTTGTGATTATGCAGCCTCAATTGTTTTCTCCGAAATATATTCCATCGATAATAAGAATACGTATGACGTGATACTTGGCTTGTAAAATGTAAATCAAAAAATTCCTGAAAAAAAAAGCGGCGGCCAATAAAGGAAATGCCGCAATGGCCGATTGAATCGACGCCGCTTCGGAAGCATTGGAGGCAAACCAAAGCGCCAGCCAGTCCCGCGCAATCAAAACGACTGCAATCGCCACCGCCATAAATGCAGCGTTGAGTATCAAGGCGACGGAGACTATTTTGTCCGTATCCTCCGTCTCCGCCGCAAACTTCATCAATGGTTGCAGCGCGAAGCTGCTTCCCAAATTGACAAGCAATAAGAAAATTGCATTGTACAAAATGGAAAAAATTCCCCATTCCTCTACTGGTAAATAAAGCAGCGAAACTTTCATAAACACAAAGCCGAAAGCAACCGTCAATACTTTGTCCAATGCCGTCCAGAAAGCTTTATCGATATGAGCGCTGAATTTCATAATAAAATGTTGGAATTAAAAAGCGCGTGAAAATAATCATTCATGCGACAAAATGCATTAAAAAAGATTGGTGCGTGACACGGTGCATCCCTTCTTGAAGCTTATGTTTTTTTGACGTATCATTATGCAGAAGTTTTTGAACTACCATTTCTTTTCTTTGAATCAAACCTTTCGAAACGACGTTGAAGCGCTTTTGCTGCGTCCGGCTTTGACCCGGCCGCAACGCGTGTTTACAAGTCTGGCCGCCGCCAATGCCTTATTGCTCGATCACGAAACCGCCGACTGCATCGCATTGGGAATTGCCGAATCCATTCCGGTGCTTCAATTAAAAGAAGTCATTCTGCAAAATTATTTGTTTTGCGGATTTCCCAATGCCATCGAAGGTCTGTTGATCTTGCAAAAACAAGCTCGCCTTCATGGACTTGCCAACGAAGATTTTCAGGACCATCGCAGCGACGGCACAATTCGCCTCGACGGCGAGCGGCTTTGCCGGGAAGTCTACAGAAAAAATTTCGATAAATTGATGAACAATATGCAGTCGCTCAGCACGGATCTTCATCAATGGATGATCCGCGAAGGTTACGGAAAAGTCCTGAGCCGCCCGGTTTTACCCGGTATCGAACGTGAGTTGTGCACCGTGTCGGCGCTGGCGGTGCTCGGCCGTACACGGCAATTGATCTCTCATCTGAAAGGCGCTTTTCATCTCGGTGCCGATATCGAAGCCATACGTGAAACGATTCTTTCATTGCGTATCTTCGTTTCTCAGGATCATATCGATCGCACTATGAATCTTTTAGAAAATACGCTGGAGTAGATGGAACCGATCGTTCAACAATATCCCGCTCTCAGTCCGCATCCCTCGCTGGCTAATCGAACTATTCTCGTCGTCGACGACGATACGGTCGTTCTGAATACAATCAAAATGATGCTTCAGTCGGCGAATATTAATTGTATTCTGGCAACTGGGGGACAGGAAGCTTTGGAAACTGCGTGCCATCATAAACCCGATCTGATTTTGCTCGACTACATGATGCCGGGAATCAACGGCGCGGAAGTATACAAAAAACTTCTAGCCGATAAAACGTATACTTCTATACGTGATACACCGGTCATTATGCTCACCGCTAAAACGGACAACTACGAAGAACAGCAGGAGTTACTCAAAATGGGGCTCAGTGCGTACCTGCTCAAACCGTTCGGCCATAAAGAACTGATCAACGTCATTATCAACGTCCTGACGCTCAACGATGTTAAAATTGAAAATCAAAAACTACAGACTCAGCTTTACGATATTAAAAATTATCTTCAATCCGTTTTCGACAGCATCACCGATCCGATCAGCGTTCAAGACATCCATTTCCGGATTCAGCGGTTCAATCATGCGGCCGTCCGAGTCTTTCCGTCACTGACCACCGGCATCAAAAGTTTTGAAGTAGAAGCTTCCGTTCCGTTTCATTGTCATCAATTGTTTTTTGACCGCAAAAAAATCTGCGACCAATGCCCGGCGTTGGAAACCCTGGCGACGGGCCAATCCAAACTAGCCGAAATCCGTCACGAGAACCGATTCTATCAAATCAGTACGTATCCGGTTCACGATCGGCAAGGACGCGTTATTTCTTTCGTAGAATCGATCAAAGATATTACCGAAAAGAAAATGTTGGAAAGCCAGTTGATCGAATCGTCCAAGCTGGCCAGTATCGGCACGCTCGCTGCCGGTGTGGCGCATGAAATCAATAATCCCTTATGCATTATTCTCGGCTTCACGCAATCACTACTGACCGAAATCGGTACTCACGACCCCGTCCGGAAGGAATTGGAAATCATCGAGCACGAGACGGCGCGCTGCGGTAAAGTCGTTCAGGATTTACTGGCTTATGCAAAACCCGGCGAACTTGTTCGTTCCCATACCAACGTGATCGAATTGATGCAAGGCAGTATCGGCCTGATCCGCCATTTACTCAAAAAAAATAAAATTGTTCTGACGGAATCCTACGAAACCGATCTTCCCGACTCGTGGATGGACGCGCCGAAAATGCGGCAGGTCTTTATCAACATGCTGCTCAATGCCATACAGGCAATGCCAGGCGGCGGCGCTATCGATGTGAGCATAAACTACGACTCTCCGGCCAGCAGCATTCACATCCGATTTACCGACACCGGCGCCGGAATTCCTGACGAAAAGATTCCGTTTATTTTCGATCCGTTTTTTACAACTAAAAAAGGACAGGGCTCCGGACTGGGACTTTCGATCTGTAAATCGATTGTCTATGAACATCAGGGAACGATCCATGTCCAAAGTCACATTGGCAAGGGAACGCAATTTTTGATTATATTACCGGTATTGCAAAACTAAGAGGTAACATTGGCCGCTAAAATTCTGGTCGTCGACGACGAAAAAAATATCCTCGCGTTATTTAAAAAAATCATTACGCCCGCATCGCTCAATGACGGACACCATGACGAATCGGTTGAAGTGCTCACGGCTATGAACGGTGAAATGGCGTGGGAAATGATTCAAACCCAGGATTTCGATCTGATCATTTCCGACCTCGCCATGGGCGACATGAATGGAATCGAATTACTGCGGCAATCTAAATCGCTGAAGCCGGAAACGCCGTTTATGATTCTGACCGGAGTCGGCACGATCGAAGACGCCGTCAAAGCCATTAAATTAGGCGCGTACGATTATATCACGAAACCCTTTCAACGTGACGAACTGTTGATCACGTTGCGCAAAGCGCTGGAATACCATCGGCTCAATTCTGAAGTCAAAGCGCTGCGTGAGAAGCTCAGCGAAAAAGACGGCGTCGGATTCAACCGCATCATCGGCAAAAGCAAAAGCATCACCAAAATTTTTGACCTCATCCGCGTGGTTGCGAAAAGCGATTCCACCGTTCTGGTTGAAGGCGAAAGCGGCACCGGGAAAGAACTCATTGCCAAGGCGATTCATCAGGAAAGTTCACGCAGGCTCCAGCCGTTTATTGCCATCAATTGCGGCGCAATTCCGGAGACTTTGCTGGAAAGCGAATTGTTCGGTCACGTTCGCGGCGCTTTCACCGGCGCGATCAGCGACAAAAAAGGAATTTTCAAAGAAGCGGATAACGGCACGTTGTTTTTGGATGAAATCGGCGACGTGAGCCTGCCCATCCAGGCCAAATTACTTCGGGCGTTGCAGGAACGCGAGATCCGTCCCGTCGGCAGCAATATCGGCGTCCGGTTTAACGTTCGCATCATTGCCGCAACCAATAAATCCCTGCAGCAAATGATCGCCGAAAATCTTTTCCGCGAAGATTTGTATTATCGCCTCGCCGTCATCACGCTCAACGTGCCGCCGTTGCGCGACCGCAAGGAAGATATTCCTCTGCTGGTCAATTACTTTTTGGATAAATACAACCGGCTCAACGATAAGCACATTCACGGCGTGAACGAAGCGGCAATGGCGCAATTGCTCGAGCACGACTGGCCGGGCAATATTCGTGAACTCGAAAACGTGATCGAGCGTTCGGTCGTTATTTCATCCAGCGACGCGATCGATTCCGATACCCTGCCGAAAAACATCATCAAAATCGGGCGCACGAGCAGACAGGAAATGGATTTCCGTTCATCCGGAAACCACAGTTGGGATCAGTCGCTGAAACAGACCGAACTCATTCATGATTTATTGAAGCAGAATCATTCGTTGAAAGAGATTGTAGAATTGGCTGTTTGCGATATTGAAAAAATTGCCATCATCAAAGCCTTGTCCGATGTGACCGGCAATCGCGCCGAAGCGGCGCGCCGACTGGGGATCAGCCGTCCCGCTTTGTATAAAAAAATGAAAGCATATAATATTGATTGAAAGCTTGGACAACGATGATCATCGGAATCGGAACCGACATTATTGAAATCGAACGAATTGCGAAAAGCCATCGTCAATACGGTAATAAATTTCTGACGCGGATTTTCACGCAGGAAGAAATCCGGTACGCGATGGCTAAAAAAAATCCTTACCCGTCGTTAGCCGTACGATTTGCAGCGAAAGAAGCGTTGATCAAAGCCACGCGCGAAGGAAAATTTCATAATTTCGATTGGTTGGAAGCGGCGATCGATACGCAAAACAACGGCGTTCCGCATTTCCGTTTTCAAAACGCTTTGGCCCGTTTTCTTGAAAACGCAACAGTGCACGTATCGCTTTCGCATTCACAACATTATGCCGCAGCAACGGTTGTCATCGAAAAAATCTAACCTATTTCAGCGCTTTACGCAAACGGCTATGCCGTCCCGGACGGGGAGGATTGTTGAAAAAAAAGATTTGGAAGTAAAAAGAACGCGATTAAAAACTTTGATCGCTTGAGACGAACGTTCCGCCGGATGCCGATGCAATACCCGCCCCGACCACAATACATTGTCCGTAACCAGTAATCCGCCTTTCTTTAACTTGCGCACGGCTTTGGCCAGAATCGCCGGATAATCTTCTTTATCGATATCGTTAAGAATAAATTCCAACGAATCATCTTCGAATTGATCGATAAAATCAAGCGCATCGCCGACAAAATATTTTATTCTACGGCTCATTCCTGCCCGTTTGAAATAAGCCGATGCCTTTTGATAATTGTTCTCATCGCCATCCGAGCAAAAAATTTTTGTCGTGCTCGGCGTGGCTTTGGCCAGCCAGTAAGCGGAATATCCGAAACCGGACCCCAATTCGACGATCCGTTTTGGTTTTTGAATCATGGCTAATTGCGCCAATACTCGGCCGGCGAGCGGCCCGATGATCGGAAACTTTTTCCGGCGTGCGTACGATTCCATTTCGCGCAAAATACCATCGCGTTTCGGCAGCAACGCCAGCATGTATTCGTCGATCAGCGGATGAACGATCGGAATTTTTTTATCCATGGTAAGAACTGATATTGATTTTTCAGTAAAGCTAGTTAAGCAAAAATGTGGTGGCGATGCCGAGATAGATCATGATTCCCAACGTATCGTTGGTCATCGTCACAAAAGGCCCTGCGGCCAATGCCGGATCGACATTCATACGCTTGAGTAACAATGGAAATAACGTTCCGTTAAACGCTGCAAAAAAAATCACACAGATCAATGCAACGCCAACGACTAACGCAATATGGAAATCGCCGATCCATAAGGAAACGATGCCGGCAAGTAACGCCCCGAGAATCAGCCCGTTGACCGATGCGACGCGGATTTCTTTGAACAACTGGCGCTGCAAATCCAAAAGACCGATTTCGCCGGTCGCCAATCCGCGGATGACGATGGACGAACATTGAATGGCGATATTGCCGGCCATGGCCATGATGATCGGCACAAAAAAAGCCAGCGCTAAAATTTGATTGAGCGAACTTTCGAAACGGCTGAGCACAAAGGCCGCCACCAATTCTCCCGCCAACGCGGTCATCAGCCACGGCAGGCGCGATCGCGATATACGAAACGTCGACGTCTCCGTCACTTCTTCATCGACGGAACCCGCCATTTTAGAAACGTCTTCCGACGCCTCTTGCTCAATGACGTCCACGATATCATCAATCGTAATTCGTCCGACTAATTTACCCGACAACGTAACGACCGGCAAAGTTACCAGATCGTACTTTTTGAATAATTTAGCGACTTCCTCCTGATCCATATCCGTCTTGGCAAAAATCACGTCGGGATTCATCACTTCCGAAACTAATTTATTGGGCGCAACGACCAGAAACTTTTCCGTCGAGACCGTTCCAACGAGATTGCCTTGCGCGTTGACAACGTAGATATCGTATATTTTCTGAACCTCGGCGGACTTCTGCCGGATTTCTTCAATCGCCTCGGCAATCGTTTCGGTATCGTACACGTCGACGAATTCCAACTGCATCAGACCGCCGGCTGAATCTTCGTCGTATTTGAGAAGCTGTTGAACTTCCTGCGATTCTTCGTAGTCCAGTTGACTTAAAACGATCTGCTGTGTTTCGCCGTCCAATTCCTGGACGATATTCGCCGCATCGTCCGATTGCATCTCTTCGATGATGTCTGAAATTTGTTCCTCATCGAGATTTTCCAAAATGTCTTCACGCGACGCCTGATCGAGTTCGAGAATAACCTGCGAAGCTTTTTCGGTCCCGAGAATCTGGAAAACGTAATTACGTTCCTCCTCATCGAGATGATCGAGAATCTCGGAAATATCCACCGGATGCAAATCTTCAAGAATATTTTTCAGCAAGTACTCGGCTTTGGAGTCGACGAGATCTTTGATGTCGCTGATAAATTCCTTGTCAATTTCGATTTCAGATTTAGAACGCACGTGTATTCCTTAAGAAGCGATATAATTGCTCAATTCGACAAATTCCCGCACGGACAACGTTTCCGGCCGCCGTTCGAAATCAAACGGAATCGATTTGCCTTGGATTAATTCGGACAGCGAATTGCGCAGCATTTTTCTGCGTTGATTAAAACTTTGCCGGACAACAATCCGAAAAATTTCGTAATTGGACGGTGCGACGGCAAACGGCCTGAACGTCATTTGAACAATCGACGAATATACTTTAGGTTTCGGAAAAAATGCCGTCGGCGGCACGTCGAATAGTTTTTTACAATCGGCATGAAACTGGCAAAACACCGATAAAATTCCGTAAACTTTGGATGACGGTGCGGCGACAATTCTTTGCGCCACTTCTTTTTGAATCATCATCGTCAATGTCTCGATGCGATCGCGTTCATCAATTATTCTGAAAATAATCGGGCTGGTAATATGATACGGAAGATTGCCAATGACTTTGAATTGCTTCGCTTCGACCCTACGCCAATCAAACTCCAGCACGTCCTCTGCGATCAATTTGAATATCTGGCGCGATCCGAATTTTTCGTTTAGCGCCGGAATGAGCTGTGCGTCATACTCAATTCCATACAGCCGGCCGGCTTTTTCAATCAACATTTCCGTCAGTGCGCCTTGCCCGCAGCCTATTTCCACCACCGTGTCGCCCGCATGGATTCCGGAAGACGTTACAATTTTTTTGACAATATTTTTATCGGTTAAAAAATTCTGGCTCAGCCGTTTTTTGGGAAAAGAAGTCGATACCACGGTATTGATGTTCATGTAATGAAGAACAAAAAAAGTGCCGCTCAAGGTAAAAAATTGGCCAAGGATATTCAAGCCAATTTTGGCAAGAAGGCGACTCGGGCAAATCCCAAATCAATCTTTTCTTCGTCCTGTTTCAAACAACAAAAAAAACTTGCCATTGAACGGGCTGTCGCCTATATTTCGAACGTTCGTTCGAATTCATTGAGGCCATTTATGTTCGATACTTTAGACCGCGGCGACGACAATGCCGTTGCCACAGAGCGTTACCATCTCAAGCTCAGGGATTTATTGGAGCAATGCGCAGCGCTTTTTGCCAAAAAAGGTTATCACAACACATCCATCCGGGATATCGCCCGGGAAATGAATACCAGCCTCGCCGGCTTGTATTATTATTTCAAAACCAAAGAAGAATTGCTTTTCCTGATTTCACGCTATTCGTTCGATACCGTCATGACTTCCCTCGCCGAAAAACTCGACCACGAAACGGATTCAAAAGAAAAGCTGAAAATTCTCGTACAAAACCATTTGCAATATTTTGTCACGCACTTGGACGCCATGAAGGTGTTGGCGCATGAGTCCGACTCTCTCACCGGCGAGTACTATATTCTGATCAACGATAAAAAGCGGCAGTATCTGGACATTCTCGAACGGTTGCTGCTCGACATTCAGCGGGAAGAACACGGCCAGAAAAATCTGAAAATTACTCAACCCGTTAAAATCGCCGCGCTGTCGCTTTTCGGTATGATGAACTGGACGTATACGTGGTATAATCCCGATAAGCGCGAACATAGTCCGGCCAATATTGCCAAAATATCGGAACAAATGGTTCAGATTTTTCTTAACGGTTTCGTCAACATTTAAAATATGAACATATCACTAACCAAAAGGAAGCAGCCATGTTAAAAGCGCAGGTCTCCACGTTTGACGACTGGGTGGACTTATTCCAGGAATGGAAAAAAGACATCGGGTTCGATGAAAAAACCTTCAAACGCTTTCTCCCCACGTACGTACTCGAACCGAAGTACGAACATTGCAAATTTAACGAAATTCAATTCGGCGATTTTCGCGGCGACAGAAAATGGGAACGCGTTTTGGACATTCCCAATCAAAATATCCGCGACGCTTTGCAACAGTTGATCGTATTTCAGGGCGATACGGAATTTGCTTCCGTCGAACAACAACGTTACCTCGTGGACCGTGCGCCGAGCGATTATGACACCTACGCTCTCATGCGCATCAATGCCGAAGAAATGCGGCACGGCTGGCAGATGAGCCATATTCTTGTAACGCATTTCGGTGAAGGCGGGCGAAAAGAAGCTATGAAATTGCTCGATCGTCGTGCGTATGAACAAAAACGCCTGCTGGGTTCATTTAATGAAGTCATGGACAACTGGCTTGACATGTATACGTACACCGAATTCATCGACCGCGACGGAAAATTCCAGCT
>JABWBZ010000352.1 GCA_013359335.1 bacterium | reverse complement strand
CGTCGTATCGTTGTTTTGGTGCGTTCGTTTTTGAAGATCGTTAAACGAAACAATTTCCTGACAATAAGCCGACACGGATAACGTCAGCCAAAAGGCCAGTTTGAGCATAGTCAACCTTTACGAGATGAACGCTAAAAGAAACTTCAGCAAAGACAGGTGAAATGTGCGGAAAATACGCCTATAGAGATATAAAGTTTCAATCCCTTTTGGGTTATTTTTGGTGCAATTTACTGTTACGATAGCTGAAGAGAAAATACACGGCTAATCCGATTAGCAGCCAGATAAAAAACCGGCTCCAGTTGGTAATTCCTAATTCCGACATCAGGTAGAAACAACTGGTCAAACCAAGAACCGGAATCAAAGAAAATTTTTTCAAAAACGACAAAATCGTAACAATTGTAGCCACCGTAATAAAGAGTATCATGGGAATTTTGTGTTTAAACACGTCCCAGCCCTGTTCGGCGCCGCTCGGATCCTGCATGCTGAAAAAACCGTTCCATGAATCAGGGTAGTAAAAATAGATCACTGCAATCGTGCCCAGAAATAAAGCCGGAACAATGAACTGTCCATTGATATACGGAACTCTGAATTTAGCGTTTTGCACGTTTGGTGAATTTTGCAGAACCAATGTTCCTCCGCAAACGAGCACAAAAGCGAACAGCGTGCCAATGCTTGTCAGATCGGTAACTTCCGTTAGGTTCATAAACAGTGCGGGCACGGCGACGACAAAACCGGCAATGATCGTTGAAAATGATGGCGTTTTATATTTAGGATGAATGGCGGCAAATTTTTTCGGCAAAAGTCCGTCGCGGCTCATGCTCATCCAGATGTGCGCCTGTCCGATTTGAAATACCAAAAAAACGCTGGCTGTAGCAATGACTGCGCTGATCGCGACGATGCCGCTGATCCAGTTGAGTCCGACTTTTTTGAAAACAAACGCCATCGGATCGCCGACTGCCAGTTCGGAATAATTAACCATCCCAGTCAGTGTCAATGAAATGATGATGTATAACACCGTGCAGATCACCAGCGAATAAATCATCCCACGCGGCAAATCCCGTTGCGGATCTTTGCATTCTTCAGCCGTTGTAGAAATCGCATCAAACCCGATATACGCAAAAAATACGGCCGACACCCCTTTCAAAACACCCGCAACGCCGTGCGGCGCGAAGGGACTCCAGTTTTCTGGATTGACATAAAAAAATCCGATGGCAATCACCAAGAAAATAATTGCTAATTTGATTCCTACCATAATATTGCTCGCCGTGCGCGATTCTTTAATGCCGATGTATATCAAGTACGATATGAGCAGTGTGATCACCAGTGCGGGAATATCCGCAACGATTCGGAGCGATCCGATCGTCGGTGCATTCAACCATGCATTATACGCATCGACTAATCCAGCTGAAATCGTATCAAGCGTCTGGCCTTCGGCCAATAATTTGGTCACCTGATCATGTCCGCGCCACGCCGTTAAAAAATCCATGGTAAAATATTCAGGAATTACAAATCCGATCCCGCTCAAAAATCCCGTAAAATAATCCGACCATGAAATCGCAACGGCAATATTGCCGATCGCATATTCCATCAACAAATCCCATCCGATGATCCACGCGATAAACTCTCCAAACGACGCATAGGCATACGTGTAGGCGCTGCCGGAAACCGGGATCATGGACGCAAATTCCGCGTAGCACATGGCGGAAAACCCGCACGCCACCGCGGTAAAAACAAATAATAACGAAACGGCGGGGCCGCCGCTAGCGCTCGCATTGCCTATCGTGCTAAAAATTCCAGCGCCGACGACCGCGGCAATTCCAAAAGCCGTCAGATCGCGTACGGTGAGCGTACGATTGAGCGTGGCTCCTTCTTCGGTGTAACCTGCTTTTGTGTCGGCGAGAATGCTGTCGATCGTTTTGCGGCGGAAAAGATTGTTCATCATGCTGAATGTACCGTTTTTTGAATGCAATGGAATAAACGATTTGGGAATATTGAAAAAAATGATAGCTATTTTGTGGATTTAGTGCAAGGGAAGAAATTTGTACGGTATTTCAAGTTTCATTCGATAGTGTTCGTTCCTTCGAAATACCCATTGATGACATTATTGAAACTTTGACATTCTATACGCGTTTTGATCTTTCAAGTTTTTTAAATTTAATTTTTTTGTCTATGAAAAAAATTTTAGCTTTCGTTCTTTTTTTAAGTATAAACGTTACAGCACAGAGCGATCTTGATGCTGTGGTCAAAGGATATTTCATCGCTCGTGCGGCGACCATGCAGGAAAATTCTTCCGAAAAAGACGTCGATAAAGTTTTATCGATGTACACGGATGATTTTGTTTATGAGCATCCGAAATTTAACGCCAAAATCACAGGAAAAGATAAAAGTGGAATGGTCAAATGGCTAGGTGCGACGCGTAACGTACAGTTTGACATTCGCCAGTCCATTACTGGATTTAATATGGTCGCCGTCGAAGTTGAATTAAATGGCGAGATGAAATCGGATGGCAAATGGATTCCCCTGAAAAGAGCGCAGATAATGTTTTTTGAATTCGACGGAAAGCTAATCAGGCGGATCGTAGAAGACTGGAAAAAATAACTCTGAGACTGTCGCTGAAATCCAAACAGCCTCAGAGTTATAACGCTTTTTCCGATTTTATTTTTTTCTTACATAAATAATTTCACCGACTTTTGATTTTCCGGCCGGTAATGCCGAGTCATGGAATTCAAAAGTATGTTTATCTTTGCACAAACGCGCTGCTGCTCAAGAAGCGTATGGGTGATTACTCGCCTTCGCCCTATCTGACTTTCTCGGTGCATCTCGACGGTATGAAAGAGCGCCATGATGCTTCGGTATGCCAAGAAGGTGTTTTTGAGCGCGCGGTTGAAGCGCT
>JABWBZ010000059.1 GCA_013359335.1 bacterium | reverse complement strand
CGATTATTATCATCAAATCAGCCAGGATTTGAAAAATGTTCCCGGTAATCCATGGTTTATCTGTACGCTGTGGTGGGCGCAATACCAGATTATGAGAGCGCGTAATAAAACCGAACTGCGCGAAGCTTTGCCGACATTGGAGTGGGTGGCGACGCGCGCATTAAAATCGGGCATCCTGGCCGAGCAGGTGAATCCCTACACCAACGCGCCGTTGTCCGTGTCGCCGCTGACGTGGAGTCATGCGATGGTAGTGACGTGCGTGATGGAATATCTCAGAAAACTGGAACGTCTCGAATTATGCGGAACCTGCGGCCAGCCGCTTTTCCGGACGAGGGATGCGCAGACGGTGTGAGGCTTGTCCAATACCGGTTTGCCGTTGTCACGATTAAATATCGGGACGCCTCGAATGACTTTTTCCTTGCGCACACACATTCATGAATGAATCTTCTAAAAAGTCATTGCGGGGAGCGAAGCGACATTTTGAAAATGCTTTGCAAATAATAAATAAAAAGAGATAAACAACCGCCCACCGACTTGAATGCAAAATTGTTTTTCCGTAAACTGGCGTATGATCATTATCAGAAACTTATCAGTCATTTGCCCGTAGAAGAACGCGGCACAATTTCCCGGAAAAGGAATAATGGAAAAACCGGCAATCAAAGATAAACTGCACATTTTTTTTGTCCTCCTGCTTTTTGCTTCCGGGCTGGTACTCAATTCATTTTTGTATTATGCGAAACTGCGTTTCGGCTGGGGCGAAATGCTGAACGAATTGATCAATATCAGTGTTCTATCCCTCATCCTGTATTCATCGTTTAAAACCTCGCGTTTCGAAGACATCAGTATCACGCAAAAGCTGCGGCTCAGTTTGCTGCTGGTTATTCTGATTTACGTAGTCGGTTATGCGTGCGTAGCGACGGTGCAGCCGGAATTCATCACGCCGCGCTATGCCGGCGGATTTGTAATGAAGCCCAATTCGTGGGCGGCCGTGATGGTGGCCAATATCATCGGCATGGTCGCGCTGGCATGCCTGTGCGTGTGTCTTGCTATTTTACGTTCGCTTATTTTTTACCGCCGCAAAAAAAATACGCCGACGAATTTTTACATTTTTGTGTTTTTCGGCGCGTTGACGATGCTGTCGGCGGCGATGGCCGGAAGGCCGCTTAAATACGACCTTGCATCGAATCACGTGATGACGTCAATCCTGCTCGTCGTGACCACCGTTTTCATGACGATCAATGTGTTCAGAGTCGGCTGGATTACCGTGCTCAACCGTCGGCAGAAATTTCTTACGTTTCTCGGCGGAATCTTATTCACGATGGTCGGAGCGGGTTTGCTCGCTGCCGAAGTCGGATCGGGCGTGACGTTTGCGGATATGGTCAATTCCTACAGCCTCATGGCCGGTTCGTTTTTATTTCTAATGACGATTTTTATTTTTCTTTACAGCCTGATCACGACGATCAACGCCCTGCTGCACTTACCGACGGCGGCGATTTATGACAAAAAAGTTCGCGAGATCAACTCGTTTTATAACCTCAGCCGCACGATCAATTCGCTGTTCGATTTTGATAAAATCGTGACGACGGTGACGGAACTCGTTTGCGACGCGACCAATGCCAATGCATGCTGGCTTGAAATGGCCAACGTCAAAAATCCGACCGCGCGGTACCAGTTCGATTTTGTCGCGCTCAAAACCCGCGAGGGATTTACCGTCCATTTTCTTGAACTCAGTTCCAAAAAATATCTGCACAAAGATAAGGCTTCGGCCATGATTCCGTCCAACGATCAGGATTTTTTGTCTTACCTGGCTCAACCGGTCGAATCGATCTTGCAGGATAAAAAACCCGTCCTGGTCAATCAGGTCAAACGCGATAAACGTACGAAAGATCTTAAACGTTCACCGATCGAATCGCTGATTGCCGTGCCGATTATATCTTATGATGAAGTGATCGGAATTATTTACGCGGTGAAATCGGTTCAATTTGGATTCGATCAGGACGATGCCGCGATCATTTCGGCCTTTGCCAATCAGACGTCGATGGCTATCGAAAATACACGCCTGCTGAAAGAATCGTTGGAGAAAGAGCGGTTGGCGCAGGAATTGCGCATTGCGCATGAAGTGCAGATGCGCCTGATTCCGCAGGAAATTCCGCGCATTCATAATTCGTCCAAAACCGTCATGCTGGATATTGGAGCAACCACGCTTCCCGCCAGCGAAGTCGGCGGCGATTATTATGATTTTGTTATGCTGCCGGATATGCGCACGGGCATCGTCGTAGCGGACGTTTCCGGCAAAGGCACGTCGGCCGCATTTTATATGGCCGAGATCAAAGGCATCATTCAATCGCTTGCCGGCCATTATCCGTCGCCGAAAGAATTGCTCATCGCGGTCAACGACGTCTTGTACTGCAGTATGGACCGGAAATCGTTCATCACGCTCATTTACGCCGACTTCAACGTGCATACGGGCGAATTGCATTTTGCGCGGGCCGGACATTGTCCGCTCCTGCACGTCAATTCGAACGAACATCATTTCCTGCAACCCAGCGGCATCGGTCTCGGCCTCGACAACGGCCGCATTTTCAATGAAACGATCGAAGACGTGAAAGTCAAAGTTCGGCATGATGATATTTTTGTTTTGTATTCCGACGGGCTTATTGAAGCGCGCAATATTCACGGTGAAGAATTCGGGGAAGAGCGGCTGTGCCAGTCCGTCGAACGCGCGCGCGAACATCCGGCCGAACTCATCAAAGAATCGATTGTCAATGACGTACGGATGTTTGTCGGCCAAGCCAAAGCGCACGACGATCTGACGTGTGTGGTGTTGAAGGTGCATAATATGAATAAAGAAAACGAACCGAAAACTCCCGCATCAACGTTGATCCAGAAATCATTGAAAGTATAATGGCGGTATAGTCTGTGAAAGTAGAATTTCCCGGGCTCAGACAAACTCTGAAATAAATTGGTGTCTCGGTGTCTCAGTGACGAATTCGAATTGGATGACGATGTTTTGCCTTGAAATAAATGAAAATTTGAATTACAATCCTGACGCTCGTGTGTTAGAACCAATTCATTTTTTCATCGTTAAACCAAGTAGGAAGCTTCCATGAATGGATTTGAGGTAGTACGCAAAGACCTGGAGGACGTTTCGACCCTTTTTCTGAAAGGGTACCTTGACGCCCATACGTACCCGCAATTCGAATCCGCGCTGCAGAAACTGATGGACGAAAGACGGTTTAAAATTATCGTCAACTTCAGTGATCTGAGCTATATCTCGAGCGCGGGACTGGGCGTATTTATGGGATTCATCGAAACCGTTCGGGAAAATGCCGGCGATATTAAACTATGCGCCATGTCGCCGAAAGTTTTCAAAGTATTCGACCTGCTCGGATTTCCCACGATATACGATATTGTCAACGATGAGACGCAGGCTCATCAGAAATTTACCGATGGCAGCCGAACGAATTAGGAGGCGTTTGTAGTGAAGCTTAGCACGAGGTTTGACTGTGAATAAAAATGAAACCAACAAATTTACGCTGAAGATTCCAAGCCGTACGTCGAATCTGGGCATCATACGGGAATTTATCCAGGGTATCGCGCGTCAATTCGGATTCAGCGACGATACGATCGGAGAAATCCAACTCGCCGTCGATGAAGCCTGTTCCAATGTGATCAAACACGCCTATCAGTACGACAACAATAAAAAAATCGACATCATGGTCGAGACCAACGGCAGCAAGCTGACGATCATCATCAGTGATCGCGGCAAAGGTTTCGATCCGGCGAAACTCGAAACGCCCGAACAACGGCTCCAGAAGCATGCCCGTGGTGGCCTCGGTATAGCGTTGATCAAAAAAGTAATGGACGAAGTGTCGTTTGACATCCATCCCGGCAGCCGCAACGAAGTCCGCATGGTCAAATACATTTCCTGAAATTTCCTTCCATTTTAAATTCCAATTCTTTATTCTTTCCCACGAATTTGCCACAAAGACACAGAGGCACGGATATGAAACTAGGATTAAATTTTCTTAATGCGCTCTGAGTCTCCGAGGCCGTTTAAATGAACGAATACTAAAGTATGTTAGACCTGAATCTTCTCGAAAGCCTTTCCGCTCTCACCGGCATTTTTCTTCTGTATCCGGAAACGCATTATGTTTTTCGGTGTTTGCCTTTCAGCCGTTACAAAAAAAAGGAACCGGAAATTTTAGTGGACGCGCCGTACCGGCTTGATCCCGGACGCGATTTGCCGCTACTGGTGATGATCAAAGACGCGCATCGTTATCCGGTCGAACTCAAACGGTTATTCGTCAAACTTTCCGGGCATGCGAGTGAGCGTACGTTTGAATTTTCATTTAACGAAATTATCAAAATACCTCAGTGGCATAAAGTTGTGACCATTCCTGTTGACGATGCGTTTCGCGGTCACGTCATGCGAGCCGACTGTGAAATAACGTATGCCATCGGCGGCGCTCTGAAAAAAGCGTACAACGATAATTTCGAAGGTCTCAGCCATTCCGCGCTGACGGTGTTTTGCGCGGATGAAAAATTGCCGGAAATAAAAGGCTGGATGACCGGCGACGTACACTACCATTCCTCGTACACCGACGATCAGGTGGAGTTCGGGGCTCCGCTGGATGCGGCGGCGGCCATGGCGGACGCCGTCGGGCTGTCATTTTTTGCAGCGACGGATCACTCCTATGATCTCGACGACCGTACGGATAATTTTTTAGAAAACGATCCGGCATTGCCCAAGTGGCGCGCCCAGCAGGAAGAAATTCATGCGTGGAATGCGCGCCGGCAAAGATGCGTGATCATTCCGGGTGAAGAAGTTTCCTGCGCGAACATGGCCGGCCGCAACGTGCATGCCCTCGTGCTCGGGCATCCGCAATTTTTGCCGGGCTCGGGTGACAGCGCGGAAAAGTGGTTTCACACCGACGCGGAATTGTCCGTCGCCGATTTGGCGCGGCGTGCGCCGGAAGCGCTTGTCATTGCTGCGCATCCGCAGGACCGCGCGTCATGGCTGGAAAAATTTTTTATCCGCCGCGGGCGCTGGACCGATGACGATGCCCGAACCGCCGGCGTGCACGGTCTCCAGATACTCAATGGCCTCGACAATGAAGCATTCGCCGATGGCCTGCGCCAATGGGTTCGACTCTTGCTCAAAGGCGAACGCCGTTTCATCTGCGCTGGCAACGACGCGCACGGTAACTTCAACCGTTACCGGCAAGTCAGGATTCCCATGTTTAGGTTAGAAGAACGCGATCGTCACCAGCAGTTCGGTTTTGCCAGGACGGCCGTATTTCTCGGATCGGAGGAATGCACTTGTTCCAACATTCTTAAAGCTTTACGGGAAGGGCGTTCGCAGATTACGACCGGGCCGCTCATCGACTGGCATGTGACCGGTGAAGAAACTTCGGCTTTGGCCGGCGGAACGGCACGCGGACGGTTTTTGAAAATTCATCTGAAGGCGAGGTCAAACCCGGAAGCGGGTTCAATCCAATCGCTTAAATTATGGTCGGGCGAAATTTATGATAGGGAAAGTCTTCTAAAGGAATATTATTATAATAAAATCTATGACTGTGAAGAAATTAATTTGTATAACATCTCATCCAAAAAATACCTCAGATGCGAAGTGCGCACTGATAAAGGTTTTTTTGCATATTCCAATCCAATATGGATAGAGCCAATCGAGTAAAAATCATATTATTTTTAATAAACTTACATTTAATTTTTTTTAAAAAAACCTTGCATTGGTTTGATTAATTCTTTATACTCACAAACCCTATTTCAATATACCTATACCTTGTTGCGTGCACGCCGATGGGGATGAAAGGCGTGGCGTGAATGTTTACATATAACTTGCGGTATGTAAGCACGACTTCGAACACATAGAATTCTTATAGATTGTAACATTACGGAATTTTTTTATGGTCCAGATAAACGATGACGGAGGTGTCATGTCAAGTAGGTCTCGTACTGCTACTAAACCCCTATCATTTTTTGTATTCCTTATACTCATTTCAACGCCCTCACTGTTTGCAGGCGACTACCGGTGGGATGGCAATGGGGCCAACCAGACGGATTGGACATTGACAGCCAATTGGGTTTTGACGAGTGGTGTAGATAATGGTGGAAATAATTATCCTGATCAAGGTGACAATGTCATTTTCAATGGTACGCACACCAATGTTCCCGGAACCTTGGTTAATATTCCAACCGGAGTTAATGCTATAGGAAATTTTGAAATAAACGGTGCCGCATACACAGTTACAGTAGGCACAACACTTGAGGTTGGTGTAGATTTGACGGTTACTACCGGCACATTAGATATGAATGATCAGGATTTAGTAGTTTTTGGTGCTACAAATGTAAACGGTGGAACGTTAACTCTTTTAGCGGGGAACCACATTTTTCAAGGAATTTTAACTGTCAGTAGTGGAATTTTTAATTCTGGAAGTGGTGATATAAGTTATGGTGATGATTCATCTCCAGGAGCCGGTCAAACCGATAACAGTATAACAATTTCTGGAACAGGAGTTTTTAATGCTGAATCGGCAATTCATTCGTACAGCTTGACTCAAAGTAATGGCGTAGCGGCTGGTACATACTCCAGAACTTTTTTTAATTTCACTGGAGGCACTTTTAATGCTGGCACTTCGACCTTTGTCATTTCAACTAATCGCGTGGGCAATAGTAGTGGGAACAGAAATGCTCAAGTGACCATTAATTCTAATGCAACTATTTCATTTAATAACATCCGGCACACTGGAACAATAGGTGGGAACGCAAACGGAGACCGTACGCTTATTTTTGCTGCTGGAGTTGGAAATGAAATAAATGTAACTAATCAGTATGAACGTACTGGCAGGAGCACATTAACAACAATTACAAGTGGAAGTTTGGATTTAACTGGTGCAACTTTATTATATACTCCCGATGTTGCAAATCTTACAGTTTCAAATGAGTGGCCGTCGAGCACGTCATTTGATCCTAACAATGTCACTATTACATCAACCAACACTGTCACATTAGGAAGTTCGAGAACAATTTCCGGGACTTTGTCTCTGCAACAATCGGGCAGCAGCAATTTTGTTGTTGATGGCGGTTCAACTACGTTAACTATTAATGGTACACTAGCACGCAAAACTACCGGTACTGTCGGCATTTCACTGACTAATGGGGCTTTGCTGGCTTACGGATCAGGTTCAAAACTTGACTACACGCCAATCTCAGCGGCTAATCAAACGGTTGGCGCCGAGTGGACGTCAACTTTGACGCCAGATACCTTGATCATTAACAACTCTAGTGGAGTAACGATTACTTCAGGCCGTAGATTTGTAAGCCGTGTGCTTCAGCTTACTTCAGGTGAATTAAGTCATAGTACGGCAGGCGATACGCTTTATCTTGGCGGAAATCTCGTCGGCGGACTCGAAGGCGGCGGCGTGCACGACACAACCAATCGCAATGCCGTCATGGTTTTCAATGGCACGCAATTGCAAACAATCACGGGTTCGGCAAAAATCTACAAAATCATTATTAACAAACCGTATCAAACTGTTTTGAATGACAGTACGGTAAGTCTGGGCTCATCGGCAGTCACCGTGACGAGTGAAATGATTGTTCAGCGAGGACGATTCGTCAATACTTCCGGTACGCTCACCATTCAAGAACGTACCGGTAACCGGATTCTCGTTCAAAACAATGCCGTATTTGAAATGAGTACCGGATCGAATAACCTCATTTGTCCGTTAGTCGAGGTAACCGGCACAGCGACGATTCGTACAGGCGGAAAAACATTCTTCTATAATGACGGTGGCGGTTCGCCCAATTCTAATTTTACTTTATCGACGTCGAGTACTTTTGAATTGAACGGAAGTTTAGCTGCTGAAAATTTGCCTGCGACAGTTACAACTTATGGAAAACTTCGAATTTCAAATGCGAATAATGTTAATTTGTCGGCGACCAGCATTACCGTCGATAGTTTAATTTTTACAACAGGGCGGTTGTTTACCGAAAGTTTTGGTAATCTGACGGTTAATTCCGGTATCCTTGATCTTGGCGGTGCCTCATTTGTAGTCGGTCCATTAAGACGTAGAATCAATGATGCCAGCGCACATGCATTTCCTGTCGGTATCAGTACTTTTTCGCGTCCGGCAACATTTGACTATGTCAATTATACCGGCGCGGTCAATCCCGTCATTGAGATTAAATATTTTAATACAAATCCAACGGGCAATAAGCCTTCAGGCGTGAATGCTATATCTTCTTCGGCTTATTATACTGTCAAATTGATTTCAGGCACGCAACCAACAACCGACGACAATTTTGATATTGCGTTGACGTATACCGACGGCGGATTTAACCCCGAATCGCGTTATCGTTTGGTTCGTCAAATTGCATCCTTGGTGACGAATCCTAGTTATGAATTGCTGACCGGAGAAGTGCGTAATGAAGCCCAGGATCAAATCACGGTTGCCAATGTGAGCGGATTGCCGACGAATGACGGTATTTTTACGTTTGGTTCAGGCGGCGCTACGGTAAAATGGGACGGCGGCCAGGGTGACGGCCAATGGACAAGCCAGGCTAATTGGGATTTTGACGTTCTGCCAGGCCAAACAGACTCCGTTGTGCTGGATAACTCCATCGTTGGTGGCAATTATACAGTTACCCTGAGTGGGACGACCGGACAGGATGTTTTAGCGTTGACCATTGGCGACGATGGTGCCAATACGGTTACATTAAATATTACCAATACCAATGGCACGCCGCTGTCTGTTCACCATGCAACGGCGCTGACCGGTTTACGAGTATTATCCGATGGAACTTTGACGATCAATGGGACTACCGGAGGATTAGGTTTTATCAATAATGCTGGGGTTAATTTTGAAAACGGATCAACGTTCAACATAACTACCGGTACAGGTTTCAGTACTTCCGGCGCACAGACTTTCGGTGCGACCAGCAATACGACGATCTCGTCAATAACGGTTTCAACTGATGTCAAAGGCTCCAATTTCGGTAATCTGACACTCAGCCCAGGTGGTACGTTAAACTGGGAGGCTAATTTTCAAGCGCAAGGCAATGTTACGATTACAGCCAATACTGTTACAGTCAATACCGATGCAACATCGCATACGGCCAGTATCGGCGGTAATCTGAATGCGAACGGCGGAACTTTTACGCTGAACAACGGTTCGGTCGATCAGGATTTGACGGTTACCGGCAATATTAATGTTGGCGGCGGTACTTTGAATCTTACTTCAGCAGGCGGCGGTGCGACCGTAAGCGCAGTGAATTTAAATATCACCCTCGGAACTTTCCGTATGGTCAATGGCGGCGGCGGTTCGCCGACGTTGACGCTGACAGGCAATTTTGCTCAGTCCGGCGGCACATTTACTTCGGTTTCTACCGGAGCGCCTGCCGTGAATTTAGCCGGCAATTTCACATCCAGCGCCGGCGTGTTCACTCATACTAACGGCACATTTGTTTTCAACGGAACCGCTCAACAAACCATCAATAACGGCGTCACCTTCAACAGTCTGACGATCAATAACACGCGCGCCGGTATGAATCCGGATGATATTGAAGTCTTGGCAAATTTAACGATTACCGGGACGTTGACGCTTACCGATGGCATTGTCGATATGAATGCCAATACGATGATATTAAATGCGGCGGCGGTATCGACCGTCGCAAGTTCAACTTCGTTCATCAACGGCCAAATGAGGCGATTCTTTTCGAATACGGCCAATAATCTTACGTTCCACACAGGAAAAGATACGTTGTATCGGCCTGTGACTATTTCCGGAACAGTTACCGGTGGTCCGGATATTTTGGTGAATCAGATTGAAATTGGAAATTCGATTCCATTGACTACAGGATTATCGGGAGCATTGGTAAAAGTATCGCGTATTAGAAATTGGCAGCTGACTTATACTTCGAATGGCGGAACGTTTACGACGCCGATCATTACGTTGACTTATAACAACCTCGGTCGTCAAACGACCAGCGATGGCGTTTATCCAATTACCGGTGCTGCGGTCGCCAACGATGTATCGATTGCGCATCAACCGAATCAAACGGGCTTGTGGCTTGATCTGGAAGGTAATCTTACCGGTACATTCACCATCACGGGCAATGGAACAGTAGCGAGTGTCAATGCACTAACCTTTGTCAGCGGTCAAACCGATCTGTTTACGTTCGGCGCAACCAATAGCGATGTCAGCTTGCCGGTCGAATTGTCTCAGTTTGAAGCGTACGAAATGGAAAAACTTGGACATGTAAAATTACAATGGAAAACCGAATCGGAAGTTGACAACGCTTACTGGCTCGTTCAACGCAAAAAAGGCAGTGCCGATTTTATTACGATAGCGAACGTTAAAGGCCAGGGCACAAAAACCAATGCCACGTTGTATGAATTTCTTGATTCCGACGTCAACGCCGGCGATTCACTGACGTATCGTTTAGCCGATGTGTCGTATGCCGGAACGATCACGTATCATGAAGCGAAAGACGTCGCTGTAGCGATGCCCGCGAAATTCGAACTATTGCAAAATTATCCAAATCCGTTTAATCCGGTGACGACCATCGCTTACAAATTGCCGCAATCAACAAAAGTTTCTATTTCTGTTTATAATGTGCTCGGCCAGAAAGTCCGTGAGTTGGTTCGGGGCGAAGTGAAAGGTGCCGGCACGTATCGTGCCATCTGGGATGGTAAAAACGATGCCGGCGTGCAAGTGGCGTCGGGTATATATATCTACCGCCTCGAGGCCGGGCAATTCCGCACAACGCGAAAAATGTTTTTCATAAAATAGAAATACATGCCAAAAAATTTAAAACCCGCAAGGTTGATCGATCTTGTGGGTTTTCTGTTTTCGATTATCTATAAAATGAACTTATTCAGGCCAATCATTTCAAACCAAGGTTCTTTGACAATCATGCCTGTGGCGGCGTCGCGTAATTCCTTCGTGGCACTTTGTGACACTACGTCCATAATAGTCACAATTGATTGATATTCAACGGCGTCTTCGGCCGTAATCATGATAGCGCGTTTGTCGTCAAAATCCTGTGATTCGACTCGCTGTACAATATCTTTTAATTTTTTCTTCAATCCTTCATAATCATACCGATTATTTAATTTTGGCAATGTTGGACCGCCGACAGACTGTTCCATTCCAAAAACACCAAAACGACTGGCAATCGTAATTCCCTTTTCGGTCACAACAATTTGCAAATTCAAACGTTTGGGTTCAGGCGTTTTGACATCAAGTAGCGTATGAGTTCCTGGCATTTCATTTTTGAATCCCGGCAATTTCATTTCAATAAAAGTATTTTTGACAAATTGAGAGCAACTCAAAAGAAGCGGAATTAAAATACACATCATGTTCATTATCGGGCGAAGATCGAGTTCAGTACTTTCAATCTTTACGCTGCGGCGCTCAGAGGGTTTGAAGGCCATAGGAATCCTTTCTTTTAAAAAGAGATGTTTGATTAATCTAGAATCGATGCATTTGTTGCGATGAAATCGATTATATCTTGCGGAGAGTTGTAGTTGAGCGATTATTGGCAAGGATTGAGATATAGGGACTCGTCATTTTTTCAGGAACTGACGAATGACACTCATTGTTTCTTCGTATTCTTCAATGAAAGGATTATGGCCGCTTTTTTCCATGAATAACAAACGGGCATTCGGTAATTTGTTTTTAAATTCCACTACTAACCTCGGAAAAACAACCTGATCGAAACGGCCGGAGATGATCAGGATTTGATTAGGCAATTTCCGCAAACTTGCGGTGAAATCTAAATTTTTGACGTCGCCGCCAATTACGAAATCGGCATCGTCACCGACGAGGGCATAATACACGTCAGGGTTAAACGTAATGGAATCCCAAACAAGCGGCGGCTGATGATGATCGAAAAAATAAAAAAAAGAAAAAATATTTTCAAAATGTTCCAGATACGCCATCTGATGTTCGTTATGACTGGATTTGATCCCTTTGGCCCGTATCGTTTTGATTTTCGCGTCGATTTCAGGAAATAAATCGGCAATTTGCTGATTGAAACGGTCGGTTAATTCCTGATAAGCTTTGCCGGTAGTGAGCGGATCTATCAGAATAATTTTGTTGACCGAATTCGGATACTTGACGGCGTAAGCCTGAACCGTCGCTCCCGAAAAAGAATGTCCTAGAATATTAATTTTTCCAAGTCCCAAAACTTTCCGAAATGCTTCGATTTCGTCAACGTCTCTTTCAAAGGTGTATTCTTTTAAATTCTTTGTTCGTTCTGACAATCCGCGGCCGAAGGCATCGTAATAAATAACCTGAAACGAATCGGCCAGCGGCGAAAAATGAGGATAAAAATAATCGTGCGAACCGCCTCCGCCTCCCGGCACGAGCAACAAAGGTTCACCCGAACCGACACTCTGATACCATATTTTTTTTCCATTGACTTGTATGAATTGACCTCGGGATTGTGCCGACAAATTCAGTACAATAAACAATGCGGCAATAAAAAAAACGGTGAACTTCATGATAACTCCTAATTCGTTAAAAGGTAACCGCCGTCGACAAACAATGTCGTACCGGTTATAAATTGATTTTCAATGACAAACTTAACGGCGTGCGCGATATCGGAGGGTTCACCGACGCGTTTCCCTGGCAATTTCGATTCCATTTCGGAAAAAAGTTTTTGTTTGTCCTGAGTAATAGAATCCCAGACCGGCGTATTGACAATGCCTGGAGAAATCGTATTGACGCGAATCGGGGCGAGTTCGAGGGCGAGCGTTTGCGCCAGCGTTTCCACGGCGGCATTGATGGCGCTGCCGCAGGCAAACCCGGGCGACGCACGCCGGCTGGCCGCTCCTGAGAAAAACGTAACCGAACCATCTTGAGCCAGCAGCGGAGCGGAGTATTTTACAATGCGGTACGGTCCCCAAAATTTACTCTCAAAAAATGATTGAGCTTTCTTTATATCCAATTCAAGAAAGTTTCCCAATTCTGCGCCGGCCGCTGTAATGACTAAATGATCGATTTTTTCCGTTTTGGAAAAAAAATTGGCGACGCTTTCATCCTGCGTCATGTCTATTGCATGACCGGTTGCAGCCATTCCGATGAATCGTAAGGCCTTTTCTATTTTTTCTGGCGTGCGTCCGCCAATAATGATCTGTGCGCCTTTTCCAGCCAGTAATTTTGCCGAAGCAAGTCCGATACCGGAACTTCCACCGATAACGACAATGGTTTTGTTTTTGATCACGGCAATTCTCCGTTCTATTTTTTAACAAAATAAAATGACGGAGAAAGAAATTCTTGCAAAATCCTGCTTTTTAGAGAAAGGGATTTACGCGGCGTTTTTGCGTAATTTGGATGGACTGTGCCCGTAAAAACGACGGAAGGTATTGATGAAATTGGAAAAACTGGAGAACCCAGATTCGTAAGCAACTTGCGTAACCGATTTTGATGAATCGCGGAGAAGTTTTTTTGCATGAGCAAGGCGAAGACGAATCAGGTATTGATAAGGGCTTATAGAGGTATACGATTTGAAGAGCCGGCTGAAATGAAATTCACTGATGCCGGCTTGAATGGCCAGTTCATTCATGGAAATTTTTTCATTAAAATGATGAAACATCCAATCTTTAGCTTTTTCGAGACTGGATACGTGCCATGTCAACAAGGGCGGATCGATTGATGCGGGACGAATTTCAGCATGTTCAGTGGGATTGAATAATTCCGAAAAAAGATCGTACGCCGCCGATTCAATTCCAATTCGCTCGGATTTTCCATTTAACGCCATACGTAGAAAACGAGATTTGATAAAATCAAGCATGGGCGAGCCATGAACCACCGGTTGCCTGAAAAAATTGTTGTACAAAATTTTCGAATCCATATGAAGGCTGATTTCATTCAGAATACCTGGCGAAAAAGCAATAGTGAGAGATCCATGTTTGGCGGCTTGAATTGGACCAATCCAATAGGCATCGCCGGGTTGATCAAGAAGAATGGTTTGATTCGTTAAAAAATAATCGGCTGAAGAACATTTGAAACGAAATACGCCGTCGGTAATTAAATTAATGGCATGGAACTGAGGTTTTTCAAGAAATAATTTGCCACGTTGGGTTGAATCGCAAGGACATTCCATAATTTCAAACGTTGGCGATGAAAACAGTGTTTTAAAAGCGTGTTCCATAAAAAATGTTCTATTAAGCGATGAGTGAATTTCAATACGGCTGCTATGGACATGAGTTTCACTGAATTTAAAAAATAAAAAATCCGGCGAGCTTTATAAGCGCGCCGGATTTGAATTGCTAAAAATAAAAATTACTCATTTCGCAGCGCATCGACGATTTTCAGGCGTGCTGCACGGATCGATGGAAAAAATCCGCCAATGATGCCCATAAAAACTGAGAAGGCCATTGCATTGATAATGATTTCCGGCGAAAGCGAAAAGGCAAACGACAGTTCGGAGAACGAATTGAAATTGATTGTTGAAATCGAGAAGAATTGTAAAAAGGCTGCCAGTGCAATCCCCCCGGCTCCGCCGATGATTGCGAGAAAAACCGATTCGATCAGAAAACCAAACAAGACACTTCTTCGCCGAAATCCCAGCGCGCGCAATGTTCCGATTTCAGTTGTCCGATTAGCGACTGCCGTGTACATCGTGATAACGGCGCCAATGATCGCTCCAAAACTGAAAATAAAAGTTACAGCAGTTCCCAATGCGCCGAGAAATGTGGCGAGAAACTCGGATTGCTCTTTATAGAATTTGATTTCAGTTTTGGGTTCATACTGCACAAGCCGCCGGTCGGATTCAAAAGCTTTTTTGACTTCGTCGATGGAGGTTTGATCTGTCATTCTGAAAGTGAGAGTGGAAACGGTGTTTTGCCGATTGAATGCAGCCTGCAATTGTTTGGAGTCGCCCCAGATTTCCGATTCAAATGCCGAGCCTTCCGCTGACATTACACCGACGATGGTCCAATAATCATTGGCAATTTTAATGCGATCGCCGATATTCGTACCGGCGAAGCCATTGTACACGGCTTTGCCGACGATGATATCCCTTGAACCCGGCGCAAACATTTTGCCATCAGTCGTTTTTACGTGCGGCCGAACTTTAAATGCCGTTTCATCGACGCCGCGAATCGTAACATTGCTCATGCCGCCGTCGTCTTTTTTATAAAGATTAATCACGACCACCGGTTCTGCCGTTGCCAACGTGCGGCCGTTGTCGTCTTTGGCGATTTGCAGCA
>JABWBZ010000351.1 GCA_013359335.1 bacterium | reverse complement strand
AAAAATGCGCGCTTCAATGTTACGACAACCGATGCAAAATTTTATAAACGAAAATATGCTGACATCGTGGGCGCTTACCGGATTGGTGGAATTCGTGGTCTGGCTGGTCTGGATTCGCCGTGAGCCTATAAAACTTTTCGGATATTGCATTGCAGTCAATACACTGACGCAGCCCTTAGCCGTATGGATTTACCATTCATGGGCGCTCAGCCTGAGCGGCTATCAAGGCGGGCATGTTCCAGGAATTTTGTTGGTAGTGGAAGTAGCCGTGCTTGCCGTCGAATGGGTTTTGATAAAATGGCTGCTTGATTTAAAATGGTTTCGCTCATTGCTGATCGCACTGAGCGCCAATGTTGTGACGGCGGCGATGAGTTTTTTATACTGAATTTTGAAGTTGCCCGCTATTGGAGTTCACATTGGATTCCGACGCGTTTCTTGACAGATTCCTCTGAAACCTATTTCAAAAATATCTTACGGAGTATTTATGAAGTCTACCCGGTTTTTTTTCACCATGGTGATCTTATTTTGCGCGTGTTCTCAGCCGCTGAAAGACCGTTTCAGTGTCACGGTCACGGCCAATGATTCATTGCTTTTTTTTAATAATGCTCCTATTGCACGGATTGATGATGAATTGCAGAAAACGCAAACGTATCTGATTCAATCGTTAGTGGATTCATTGGACAGATTAGCGGATGAAATGAATGATTCGGCGCGGTATTCAGGCAAGGATTTTTACGGGCGAATGCGTGTCGCACTGCCGCCGTCCATGCCGTATAGTATGGTTCTGAAATTAGCCTATACAGCACGCACCGCAGGTTTCAATGAAACTAAGTTGTGCGGCACGCTGAAGGATCGTAAGGCTGACATTGAAGTACCCATCGTGTACGACGAGGCGGCAGGTTTGCAGCATGTGATTACGCTGGTGGCCGGAAGGATATTGTTTAAAACGGAATTACGTTTTTGGCCTTATGCCGAATCAGTGGCTTCTTCAGAAGAGAAGGATGAATTTCAGAACGAAAAACATTATGCGAAACCATTAGTCCGGGTCGGGCGTTCTGTTTACTCGCATTCTCTTTTTATTGCGGACGAAGTCGAATTGAGAAAAGAATTGAATTGGGTCAGTGGAGAACTTACTAAAATTGGTTTTAATGGCGGCCGGCATTTTTTGATTCAATGCCGGCCGGATACGCCATATGAAGAATTTCTTTCCATAGCGGCCACCATTATCGAATCGTTGCCACAGCGCAGCCAGTTACAAAAAGCATCACTCGTTGACATGTCTCCGCCACCACCACCTCCGCTTCCTGACGGCGTTTTTCATTATTACAACGGGCTTGCGTTATCCTACGATGATTTTTCGATCGGGTTGGGATTGTCATCAGACGAAGCAGTCGATACCATGAATTTGAGTAAAGAAGCGAGGATGGAACTCCTCGGTCTTCCCAATATCTTATTCAGCGCAATTAAGACAGGTAACGTTGATCGTATCCGGCAATTGAAAGTGTATGGTTATAATCTCGGCGGTCATCCATTCTCAAAATTTGCCGACAATGAGGAGTGGAAAGGTTATACACCGTTGTTATTGTCTATCGAATCTTCAAACGCCGATGTCGTGCAGGCATTGATTGAATCGGGAGCCAGCGTCAATGAAACATCAATCCAGTTTAAAGAAAATATAACTGGCCTTTTGTTAATTGGTAAACGTTCTTCCAAAATGATCGGCCGCATAATTGCACCGCTTGCATTAGCCAATGAAAAAGGAAACAAAGAGATCATCGAATTACTCAAGGCGGCCGGTGCGAAATAAAATTCTTATTCCGGCAAGATTCCTTTCCGGCGTAAGATACTAGCGCTGAGCAAGGTGACAGCAAGGCCGACAGGAAATATCTCCATTAGGGTGATTCCAAAACGTGGAAGGAAATTTTTATATATTTCCTTCATCTCGTTCATGTCTTTCGTTGTTTTTTCAATTTCCGCTTCCGAAGCTCCTTCATCTTTCATTTTCTTGATACAATATTCCGTGTATTGATCCATAAAGTTATTTTTGGTGTTTGGGCTGCTTTGACAATAGACTTCCCATCCGATAGCATACATTAAAGCTGCAATGAGCGAAATGAGCAAACCGATCTGCAACCCCGTCAAAAATTTAATAGATCCGTTTTGATAGCGGTCGCGATAGGACTTGATTCCGAAAAATATCATAGACAGCGCCACGATCATGCTGGCGTAGCCGACAACATCGCCGTTGTCAAAAGTCAAGACGCCCTTTTCCATCAAAAACATCATGATCCATAAAAAGACCGTGATTAGCCCGCCTCCTATTAATCCGAATGTCACTACTACTTTGCGCATACGACTCTCCTGTTTTTTTTTTAAATTTATCGAAATATAAGAATGGACGAGCCGAAAGGCATCACACTAAAGTATGATTGTCGATTCGATCGTATCGATTAAGGCAATTCATGGAAGTAATTGCAGTTCTTTGGCGCGTTGTATGGCTTGCGTGCGGCGCCGGACGTCAAGTTTCATAAAAAGGTTGGACGAATGCGTTTTGATCGTATTGGTCGAAACGAATAGCTTATCGGCGATTTCCTGGTTGGACAATCCTTGGGCGATGAGTTCGAGCACTTCGTACTCGCGTTTACTGATGCCTAATTTTTGTAAAATTTTTTCATCGCAGGTGAAATCAGGGTTAGCGACGACGACTTTGACCCGCGTCAACCGCCGGCCGGCCCATACGCCAAGAACAGAAAAAACTGCCGCCACCGCCCCGATGTAAAACTCGAGCGTAAAATCGCGAACGAAAAACTGGTATTCGATGAATTTGAGCAGGCCGATCAGAGCGGCCATCGCGATGCCGTATAAAATAATCGTTCTTAACATGGGGAGAACTTGTAAAAAA
>JABWBZ010000058.1 GCA_013359335.1 bacterium | reverse complement strand
ATCGGCTCAGAAAACGTACCCTTCGGCAAATCGAAACCGACCAATCGGCTATGATGCGTTTGGCTCAGGATGTTCAGCAAAAATTTTTCGCTATCAAATTGATCAAACTTTTTAATTCGGAATCGCACGAAACGGAAAAATTTCTGCAAAAAAACCAATCGTGGTCTGAGGTGCGATCGAAACGCGCCCGAACTGAGTCTTTGAATTATGTTCTCATCGAAATGCTCGGCGTGACGCTCGGCGTTTTGTTATTATATTTAGTCGGAATGGAAAATCTCGGCGGTTATTTCAATTACGGCCCCGGTGGATTGGTGCTGTTTATTGCCGCCGTTTTTTCGATGATCGATCCTGCAAAAGAATTTCATGAAGCGATCCGGCGCCGTTCTGAAGCCGAATTACTGTGGAACAAACTGGACGACTCATCGCTTATTCTTCTACAGAACTCGGATTATCAACCGGTCATTAATAAATTTGAATACCTTGAATTTCAGGAGGTATCGTTTCATTATCCTGAGAACCACACTACAATTATTCAAAACGCGAGTTTTCAAATTTGGTGTGGTGAAAAAATCGCACTTACCGGCAAGAGCGGATCTGGAAAAAGTACGCTGATCGATCTGATGACCGGTTTGCAGCACCCGGCGCATGGTTCGGTCACCATTAACGCGATCAACATCTCGCAGATTCCACGCCGCGACCGGGCGAGAATTTTTGGAGTCATCACTCAAGAACCTCTTTTATTTAACGATACTTTGTATAACAATATCCGTTACAATTTACCCGGCGTCACCGAACAACAAGTTGCCGAAGCGCTGCAGTTGGTGCAGGCCGGTCATTTGATCACGCAACGGAACGGTGTGCATACTATTATTGGCGAACGCGGCAATCGATTATCCGGCGGTGAAAAACAACGCGTTGCGCTGGCGCGGATGGTTTTACGGCATCCGGAAATAATAGTTCTCGACGAAGCAACGTCGGCATTGGGTGAAACGATGGAGCGGGATATTTTAAATACGATTTTCGAAGTGTTTGCAGAACGAACGATCCTGATGATTTCGCATCGCCCGTCGGTGTGGGCGCTGGCTGAACGCGTTCTTGAAATCCGGCGGCACCGGATCATTGAACGTTCGGCTGAACATTCTCTTGTGTAAAAAAAGCTTTCTCGTTAATTTATCGTCATCAAAAAAATATTGGAGAAAAACGATATGCTGCGAATGGTCCAATGTGTAAAACTAAAACAGGAATTACCGGGATTGGATCGTCCTCCGATTCCTGGCGAACTGGGTAAACGCGTTTTTGAAAATGTTTCCAAACAAGCGTGGAAAATGTTTGAGGATCATTTTAAAATGGTCATGAACGAATACCGGTTGAATCTGATGGATCCGAGGACGGATGAAATTTTCAAGCAGCAGGTGATGGAATTTCTTTTCGGCGACCGCAATAATAAACCTGAAAATTTTGTTGAACCGAAATAATTTTAATTTATTTGAATTCGTTTAATTTTTTCTCACGAACTCCGTTGAACATCATGACGATGCCGGCAAAACTGATCACCATAGCCGCCCAGAAAAAAACAATCGACCATAGCCGGTAATCGCCGACATAATTAAACGCCGTCAACACGCCGAAGAACATCATAAATAATCCAAAAACAAACCGTTTGGTGAATTGCATAGCCTTACCCGTTATCTTTTTCTAAAAATCTAACCGGAAGTTGTTTCATTTGCAAGCTTCAAAAGATTACCCTTAAATTCCCCACGCCTCACCCGGCAGAAACTTGACTTTCAAAGGCTCATCATCTATATTGAATTAAAGGTTCATTCACATCTTTAGAAAGCGAAGTCCAGCCTCTTCGCTTTTTTCGTTTTCACCACGCCAGGCATCTCAACTTTCGTATTCGCGAAAGGATTTTTTGAAATGCGGTCGATCCACTCCATACTTTCGATGGTCATCCTTTACGCTTTATCGCAATCGGTCGTTGCTTCGGCCAACGCCATGGAGTCCGATTCCACCATCAAGGCCTTGACAAAAATCGCCCCAACTTCGCCGGATTACGCCCGTTCGCTGCAGCAATTAGCCGAAATTTACCTCAGCAAAAATACCGTCCCGTCTCGCCAAAAAGCCGAATGGTTTATTCGTAAAGCCCTCTCACTCGATCCGGATAATTTTTCATTCAACGTCACGTTCATTAAAATTTTATACGAAAAAGGATTTTATGCGACAGCGAATGAAACGTGCGATCGCGTGCTCACGTTGCAACCCAAGAGCGGCGAAGTGTACAACATCGCCATTGCCGATGTCTACTATTATAAAGGCCTTATTGCCGAACGTTCCGCATTGAAATACAAAGACATGATCAGCTTCGTCGAGACAACGCTGACGAGCGACAATTATGTTTCGTTGGCTGAATTCGGAATCGAAGATTTGAAACTAGCCGCCTCGTGTTATGAATTGGCCATGCAATACCGTTCGGATCATCACGACGCTTTATTTCATCTCGCTCATTTATATCTGGAAGTGAATAATTTTTCGCGTATGGCCTTGCTGTTTGAAAAAGCCATTCACCTCAATCCGGCTGACAAAGATGCTTACGTTTTCGCCGCATTGGCGTATTATCGTTTGGGGCAAACCGCGCAGGCTTATCAATATTATCAAAAAGCTTTTTCGCTGATGACCAAAGAAGAATGGGCCGTGTACAATACCATTGACTACCTCGTTCCATCCAAAGAATCCGATAATTTTAAACCCAACAAGCAGCATAACACTGTGGAACAGTACGAAGAAAAATTCTGGAAGCGCAAAGATCCTCTGTATCTTACGGCGTACAACGAACGCCAATTGGAGCATTACAACCGCGTTGCGTATGCCAATTTACGCTTCGGCGTCCCGAAGTTAAATTTACCCGGCTGGAAAACCGAACGCGGCAAAGCGTACATCCGCTACGGAAAGCCGGAAGGATTTTATTCCATCCAGCCCGATATCGGCATGCTGGGCGGCTCGCAAGTGTGGCAATACCCGCAAACGACGTTTTATTTTAACGACGAATACGCTTCCGGTAATTTTTTGATGAACGATTCCAGCGTTTTGCGCGAGCGCTCGTTGTTTAACACTTCCTCCGATTTTTTTGAATTGCCCAAAGAACGAACGTTTGTCTTGCAAACACGGTTGTATCAATTTAAAAACCCCGACAATCTGACGCGCATACGCAATTATTTTTCGGCAAAAACTGACGAGGTCGATTCCGAATACGAAACGTTCGGGCTTGACGTCGTTGCGGTGGCCGGACTTTTTCTGTTCAACGATCGGCACGACATCGTTTCGGAAACCAAAACGCGGCTGAAACTTAACAAAGACCAGGAATATAACGGCCAATTTGTACATCATTTCGAACTTGACAATTTATCACCCAACAGCGGCGTGACGGGTTATTCCTCGGAATTGATGACGCTGATCGACAATCGCGTCGGCGTGAAACGCGAGCCGGTGAAGATCCGTGATTTCACCGCTGACCAACTCATGCTGAGCGATATTGTCATGGCGTCGGAAATTTCGCTCGACAACGGCGTAACGATCATTCCATATTTTGGCAACACCATTTCCCGCAATCGTCATGTTTACCTGTATTTTGAGACGTATCATTTAACATTGAACAACGAATCTAAAGCGCGCTACAGAATCGAAACTACGTTTATTCCGGTCAACAAAGGCAATTTAAAATCACTCATGAAGAATTTATTCAGTTCAAATCAGGCGCAAGTTGGATCGTCGTTCGACGTTACTTGTAATGATCGGGATGATCGTTATTACTTTGCATTGGATATTAAAGATTTGGATCCCGGCGAATATCAATTGATCGTACGTGTAACGGATCAATGGTCGAATGCGTCTGCTTATCAATCGATTCCGGTTAAAATTAGTACTCAATGAAATAGAATGCATCCGCCGGCGTTATATTAAAATCTACCGGCAATGATACTCCAATGAAAGGAAAGCTCATAAATTTTTTTTGCGATCAAACCCAAGTTTTCAACAAAAAAAGCTAAGTGTTCTTTGTCATGATTTCTGATTTTCAGTACAACACTTGGCTTTTTTATTTTAGGAGGTTACCATGAGCATCACAGACACCCAGCGCAATTCCGATACGGTGAAACGCATCCTCAACGTCGTACGCGGCAAACAGGATCTGGACACTTATCAAAATCTGCATTGGGAAGGGACGTATCATGAATATCTGGACATTGTTGTGCGCACGCCCAAATCGTCGCGTTCGGCTTTTCAAAGATTGTACGACATGATCCTAGCACACGGCCATGATGAGTACATCGATCTCAAGAAAAAAATTACCCATTATCGTTTTTTTGACGATCCTATCGACGACGGCAAGGATGCGGTGTACGGCCTCGATATATCGCTGATGAAATTAGTCAATGCGTTCAAGTCGGCTGCGCACCGGTACGGAACGGAAAAACGCGTGATCCTTTTGCACGGCCCGGTCGGCAGTTCGAAAAGCACCATCGCGCGTTTGTTGAAAAAAGGCCTCGAGCATTATTCGAAAACGGCCGAGGGCGCGTTGTACAGCTATCAATGGGTCGACGATAACGGCAACGTCACCAAATGCCCTATGCACGAGGAACCGCTACACATCATTCCGTTGGAAATGCGCGGCGAAACCGAGCGTATTATCAACGAGCACAATAAGACCGATATCGAATACATCGCGATCGAAGGCGATCTGTGCCCGGTTTGCCGTCATGAATACAACAAATACATGAAAAAATATAATGGCGATTGGGAATCGGTTATCAAACATATCCAGGTATTTCGCTTGCTGCTTTCCGAAAAAGACCGCGTCGGCATCGGCACTTTTCAACCGAAGGATGAAAAAAATCAGGATTCGACCGAATTGACAGGCGATATTAATTTCAGAAAAATCGCCGAATACGGCAGCGATTCCGATCCACGCGCCTTCAACTTCGACGGCGAGCTCAATATTGCTAACCGCGGCATTGTTGAATTCATCGAAATTCTCAAATTAGATGTTGCGTTTTTATACGATTTGCTCGGCGCCTCGCAGGAACATAAAATCAAACCTAAAAAATTCGCTCAGACGGATATCGATGAAGTGATCATCGGACACACCAACGAGCCCGAATACAAAAAACTTCAGAACAATGAGTTTATGGAAGCGCTTCGGGATCGTACCGTTAAAATCGACATTCCCTATATCACCAAATTGTCTCACGAAATCAAAATTTATCAGAAAGATTACAATCCAAAAAAAGTTCGGGGCAAACACATTGCGCCGCACACGCTTGAAATGGCGGCGATGTGGGCCGTGCTTACGCGGCTCGAAGAACCGAATAAACCGAATTTGACCCAAGTGCAGAAATTAAAATTGTACGACGGCAAATCGATCCCGGGATTTGCCGAAGACAACATTAAGGAATTGCGAAAATCCGCCAAACGCGAAGGTATGGACGGTATCAGTCCGCGGTACATTCAGGACAAAATTTCGAATTGTCTCGTCAATGACAAACTCGGAAGTTCGATCAACCCGTTCATGGTGCTCAAAGAACTCGAAGGCGGATTGAAACATCACTCACTGATCAATAATGAAGAACAACGTAAACGCTACCGCGAATTGCTCAACGTCGTCAAACAAGAATATGAAGACATCGTTAAAAACGAAGTCCAGCGCGCTATTTCCGCTGACGAAGAGGCGCTCAAACGTCTCTGTGCGAATTACATCGACAATATCAAAGCGTACACGCAGAATGAGCGCGTGAAGAATAAATATACGGGCGAGTATGAAGCGCCGGACGAGCGGCTCATGCGTTCGATCGAAGAAAAAATTGAAATTCCTGAAAGCCGAAAAGACGACTTCCGCCGCGAAATCATGAATTACATCGGCGCGCTGGCCGTCGATGGAAAAACGTTCGATTACAAAACCAACGAGCGCCTGAATAAGGCGCTTGAACTCAAGCTCTTCGAAGATCAGAAAGACAGTATCAAACTGACCAGTCTCGTCAGTAATGTTATCGACAAAGAAACGCAGGAGAAAATCGATATTGTCAAATCGCGGCTCATTAATAATTACGGTTATGACGAGGTCAGCGCAACCGATGTGCTGCAATACGTCGCCAGTATTTTTGCGCGCGGAGATATTAAATCTCAGAAGTAAGGAGCTCCTTTGAATCTCAATATCCAGGTCGATCACAATCGGTTTCGCCAGATCGTCAAAGGACGGATCAAACAAAACCTGAAGAAATACCTGACGCAAGGCGAAATGATCGGAAAAAAAGGCAAGGATTTCGTACGTATCCCGCTGCCTCAGATCGATATTCCGCATTTCCGGTACGGCACGAAACAGACCGGCGGAGTCGGCCAAGGCAACGGCGATAAAGGCACGCCCCTGGGCGGTGATCCGAACGATCCGACATCCGGCGAAGCCGGTAACACCGAAGGCCAGCACACCCTCGAAGTTGACGTGACGCTGGAGGAATTGGCGCAAATGCTTGGCGAAGAACTCGAACTGCCGCGGATCGAGCCAAAAGGAAAAAAAACGATCGACGCGATGAAAGACAAATACACGGGCATCCGCAGCACCGGGCCTGAAAGTTTGCGTCACTTCAAACGTACGTTCAAGCATGCACTGAAACGGCAAATCGCCAGCGGCATTTACGATCCTGACAATCCCATTATCGTACCGGTGCGTGAAGACCGGCGTTATCGGACGTGGAAAGAATATCACATTCCTCACAGCAACGCCGTCATCATTTATATCATGGATGTTTCAGGAAGCATGTGGGAGGAACAAAAGGAAATCGTGCGCATCGAAACATTCTGGATCGATACGTGGCTTCGCAGCCAATACAAAGGCCTTGAATCGCGCTACATTATTCACGACGCGGTTGCGAGGGAAGTTGACCGGGAAACGTTTTTTCATACGCGGGAAAGCGGCGGCACCATGATTTCCAGCGCGTATAAATTGTGCCGGGAAGTAATCGATAAAGACTATTCGCCGTACGATTGGAATATTTATCCGTTCCATTTTTCAGACGGCGACAATTGGTCCCGCGAGGATTCGATGGAGTGTATTGAATTATTGCAAAAAGAAGTGCTGCCGAAGGTCAACATGTTTTGTTATGCCCAGGTCGAAAGCCCGTACGGCAGCGGGCAGTTTCTACGCGACCTCAACGATCATTTCGAGGGCAGCGAACAGGTCATTACGTCGCAGGTTGCCAACCGTGACCAGATTTACGAATCGATCAAGACGTTTTTGGGGAAGGGTAAATGATCAAAGCAGATATGTCATTTTGAAATGAACTTCTTTTGGAGACTCGATTCCAAATATGCCATAATTTTGCGGAAGAATCACCGCGCCGTTTGATTTTTTCGTCCTGAAATAATCGACCCCAAGCAAATCCAGATCAACTCCAACACCTATTCCCTTAAACATAACAACGTGATAGCCAAGTCCGAAAGTTTGAGTAACATAGAATCTATCGTTCGGATCGTTGTGCCAATAAAATGCGCTTGCATTACTGGCAGCCAAAAACCTATGTTGTTTTAGACGTAAAATATCGAATTGCGCTTCAACCGAAAAAACTTTTGCGCGCGAATCCTGGCCAATTCCCAAAGCTCCTTGCAAATGCATTCTCGGAAAGATATTAAAATTTGCGCCAACGTAAAAATTATGGTCGGAATCCATATTGGCCCAATCGTAACCCGCCACGAGAAAAGTTCTGTCAAAAACATTGGTTTCCGATTGCGCGTGAAGTGAACTAATTAAAACCGAGAAAAAGAAAATTATTTTTTTCATAATTGCCTCGCTAAATTTTCACTCAAATCGCAGCGCTTCGATCGGATTAAGCGAAGCGGCTTTTTTGGCGGGATAAAATCCGAAAAATATTCCGACGCTGGCCGAAAACGACATGGACACTATGATCGACATGCCGGTGATCGATACCGACCATTGCGTGAACGTTTCAACGGCTTGCGCCGTCAAAATACCGATGATCAACCCGATCACGCCGCCCATCAAGCTTAATACAATCGCCTCGACTAAAAATTGCATCAAAATGTCCTGTTCGGTTGCACCGATGGCCATGCGAATACCGATCTCACGCGTACGTTCCGTTACGGAAACCAGCATGATATTCATAATCCCGATGCCGCCGACAACCAGCGATATCGAAGCGACGATGATCATTAATACCGAAACGGTTTTGGAAATGGATTTTGCCACTTCATTGACCTGATCCTGCGTCCGGATCGAAAAGTCGTCGTCGCCCCAGGCCGGAATGCGGTGCGAACTCCTTAAGGTATTGCGAACTTGCTCAATTGCAGCATTCATATCCTGAGAAGTGCGAACGGATACATATAAGTAATCCAGTTCCGATTTGCCGGTCAATCGTTTCAAAAAAGTTGTGAAGGGGATGATGATCAGATCGTCCTGATCCTGTCCGCCGGCCAATTGACCTTTAGGTTCCAATACGCCGACGACCCTGAACGGAACATTTTGAATACGGATGATCTCACCGGTCGGATCGTTCTGTCCGAAAAGATTGGCCGCAACAGTCGTTCCGAGCACACACACTTTATTGCCTGAACGATAATCCTGATCGGTAAACATCGTACCCGACTGGAAACCCCAATTACGGATGCGCGTGAAACTCGTATTGACGCCGAAAATCTGGCTGCCCCAGCTTCGTTCCGCCGAGACGACGCTTGTGACTAAACGAATCGCCGGCGTTTGTGCGGTAATCAAATCGCATTCCCTCAAAATCATTTCACCATCTTCGGGTGTAAGATTGTTGGTTTTAACCAAGCGGATGCCGCCTTCCGTGCGCCCCCCGGCCCGAATCGTCACCATATTGGTCCCAAACGCAGCCGTTTGATTATCGATTTCCTGCTGCGCGCCCGCGCCGACGCCAGTCATCGCGATGATCGAACCGACGCCGATCACGATGCCGAGCATGGTCAGCGCCGAACGCATTTTATTACGCGTCAATGCGCTGTAGGCTATTTTTAAAATCGTCAAAAATCCCATTGTTTCTTCTACCTTGTTATGCGTTATCGACAATCGACGTGGCCAGTACGCGTTTCATTTCTTCCTCAGGATTTAACCTTGTCGTGACCATCATGTCTTTGATAATACGGCCGTCGCGGAAAACGACGTTGCGTTTCGCATATTGCGCAATATCGTTTTCGTGAGTGACCAGCACGATCGTGATGCCCTGATCGTTGAGTCGCTGGAAAATCGCCATGATCTCGATCGACGTTTTGCTGTCGAGATTACCCGTCGGTTCGTCCGCCAAAATCATCGACGGATGCGTGGCTAAAGCGCGCGCAATAGCGACGCGTTGTTGCTGTCCCCCCGAAAGTTCGTTGGGTTTGTGATCGTAACGTTTCTCCAATCCCACTGCGCGCAAAGCTTCAAGCGCACGTTCGTGGCGTACGTGGCCCGGCAGACCCTGATACATCATCGGCAATTCGACATTTTCAAGCGCGGACGTCCGCGACAACAAATTAAAACCCTGGAACACAAATCCGATTTTCTGACTGCGGATTTTCGCTTTTTCATTTTTCGTCATGCGGGCTACGGGAATGCTCTCAAGAATATAGTCCCCCGACGTCGGCGCATCGAGACAACCGAGAATATTCATAAACGTCGATTTACCGGAACCGGATGCGCCCATAATGGCAACGAACTCGCCTTGATGAATATCGATGTTGACCCCGTTCAACGCCGCCACCTGAATATCACCCATGCCATAGACCTTGGTGATATCCACGGTTTTTATGATGCTGTGCGCCGCGCTCATTGCGTCTCCACAATGCCGGTGGTGACCGTCTCACCCGCTTCAATACCAGAAATGACCTCGGCATATAGCAAGTCTTGAATGCCAACCTCTACCACGCGCAAACGGGGCTTGCCGTTTTCCATCACAAAGACCGCGTACTGATCGCCTGCCTTGCGCAAGGCTTCAATGGGGATGAGCACCGCATCTTCCGCGCGTCCGCCAATCACATCCACCGAGGCGGTAGTGCCCAATGGAAGTTTGAAATCGTCTGCATCAATCCCGGTCAACTGCACCAAGATGCGCACCACCGAGGTATTGTTGGAAGAATACAGACCGGGGTCAACTTGCTTTACTACACCGCTGTAGGTTTTGTCCGGCAGAATATCGAAGATCACTTCCGTTTCATATCCCACCATCACGCTTGCCCAGTCCGACTCGTCCAAATACACTTCGAGGTAAGGTTGGTTCAAATCGGCTATCGTCATAACTGCCGATTCGTTACCAACACTGTCACCAATGGAAATGTCAATGGACATGATCGTGCCCGAGATCGGAGCCACGAGGCGCGTTCCGTCCAGGTCAGATTGCGCTGTTTCCATATCCAAACGGGCTTGTTCCAGTTCAGCCAAGTCGCTGCCGGTCGCATCCTCCGGCACTTCGCCGCCGGTCAACGCAGTGTATAAATATTGGGCTTCCTGTAATGTTGCTTTTGCTAATTCCAGATCCGCCCGCGCCGCAAGTACTTCACCTTCCGATGGCGCATTCAAATCCTTGCCGTCTGAAAAATATTTTTGCAGGTAAAAATTTTCGTATCGCCATTGGGCATCTTTCAAAGCGGTCTGAGCAATTTTCAGATCAGACTTGGCATTCTCCAGCGCCTTTTTCGCTTCTGCGTCATTTGGCGACTCTTTGACCTTCGCTTCAGCCTCCGCTTCGGCTGACTCAGCTTCGGCGAGTTTTTCTTCCGCTCGCAACGCTTCCGGGCTGATGACATAAGCCAGCGTATTCCAAGCGTCTGATACATCCAGCGTGGCGTCCGCAATGGTTTGCAAGGTGGTCGCAATGGCATACGGAGAGGTCAGTTCGAGATAGGTACGATTCGCCTCAAGATATGCCGCTTGCGCATCCGTATCATCGACCTGTGCCAACAGGGTGCCTGCTTCCACTTTGTCGCCGACCTTCACGAGGACTTGGGTCACCTCACCCGCTGTGCTAAACGCAAGATCAGTTTCATTCTCAGAGACAAGAGTCCCTGTGCCACTGGCGTAAATGACCAGATCGCCGCGGGTGGCGGTTGCTGTTTGCAGGGCATTTTCGCTGCCGCTTTCACTGACAGTTTGTGTGCTTTGATAGTAGGCGTACCCACCGCCGCCTGCCGCCAGAACGAGAACAATGATGACGGCGACCCATACCCCTTTTTTAGGAAGTCTGGATAATTTGGAAATAAGGGGGATTTTTCCCGCTTTGCCAGGCATTTCACTAGGTTTAGTTGTTGTGGACATAGATTCCCTGTATTCAAATAATGAGATCAGTTATTTCCCCGTAAATATAAAAAGCAAGCCTGTGAAAATCCTGTGAAAATCTTGTGAAATTTATGAGCGTTAGATACTGTCTTCAATTTCAGCGGAAATTTTATTCCGCGAAAAATCTATATGAAGCAGCGAAATAGTAAAAAACGATAGCAGTTCACAGGAATTGCTTAGTAGGTGTTAATGATTTTTCTAGCAAATTCACAGGTCAAATTCCTATACTAACCTCGTTCAACCAGGTCGGTTGAAGAAAGGAGCGCCTAGCGGTCTTACTCGCTTCAATGTTTCGATCCCTGAAAGGAGGCGGATTTTGTAGCGTAAACGAAGTTTCGTAAGAAAGTCGAGTGTCCTGCGTATTCACTACGCGGGACACTTTTTGTTTGTCGTCTTAATTGATTGACTTATAGACATGGCATATTTAGTAAAACATCACAATGTCCTTCGATTAAATGCAGGTTTTGGGCTTTTTGTTCCTTCCCAACCCGTCTGTGTATCGGAAATATCATTACATCAACGCTTTCCTAATTGGGGAAATCGTTTTTTCTCAGCAATTTCACAATCTTTTCTTGGTCTATTCACAGCTTTGTTTTATAGAATGACGACGAACAAACAGTAAGGAAAGTCATGTCGAACCATCTCAGTCATACCATCCGGCATTTCAACCGCTTTGAATTGAAATATCTGCTCAGCCTCAAACAGGCGGAAATTTTCAAGAAAGCTTTACGTGCTTATCTGGTTGCTGATGAACATGACAACGGGCGATATGGGCTCGCCAGCCTGTATTACGACTCGCCAGACTTCCGTTGTTATTGGGAAAAAGTAGACGGCATTCGCTTCCGACGTAAATTGCGCATTCGCCGCTATGAATGTGATGCCCCGCTGATGGAGGATACGCCCGTCTTCGTGGAGATCAAACAGCGTGTGGATCGAGTAACCCAGAAGCGTAGAGTCATCCTTCCGTATGGCGAAGCGCTGAGGCTGTGTAACCGGCGTCAGTACCCGGAACAGGTCGCAGCGGAGGATGAAGCGGTCGTAAATGAAATCTACGCCTATCTCTGGCAGTACAACCTGCGGCCGGTCAGCATCGTGCGTTATGAACGTCAGGCATTCATTGGCACCAATTACGACCTCGGCTTGCGCGTGACCTTCGATGGCGCACTCAACTATCAGGTACATCGACTGCGATTGGAAGAGGTAACCTCCAGCCTGCCGATGATCTCGCCAGATCGTACCGTGATGGAGGTCAAGGTCAACGAGCGCATTCCCTATTGGCTGACAGAGATGATCGCGGCGCACAACCTGAAGATGATTCGCATCAGCAAATATTGCCACAGCATCGAACTGGCGAACGGACACGCCGACACCTTTTCACGATTAGCGCTTATTGCATAAAGAACCTTAGGAGCCATTATGGATATTTTCAACCTTCAAGACCTGACCGGAGAATTCTCGGTACTCGATATTGTCATCGTCATGGCGCTTAGTTTCATATTAAGCGTTTTCATCGGCTGGGTATACAAGATCACCCATCGCGGCACTTCTTACACGCAAAGTTTTGTCTTCACTCTTGTCATCAATGGCATGGTCGTGGCGTTGGTAATGATGATCGTCGGCTCGAACATTGCGCGCGCCTTTTCACTTGTAGGAGCGCTTTCCATTATTCGTTTCCGTAACGCCATCAAAGAAACGCGTGATGTGGGTTTTATCTTCTTCACCATGGCGATTGGCATGGCAATTGGCACCAAGTTTTACCTGCTGGCAGTGGCTGGCGCGTTGGTCATCAGCCTGATGATCATCATCATGATGCGCTTCGACTGGTTCGCGCGTGATATGGCAAGCCAGATCCTGCGCATCCAGGTTCCAAGCAGCCTGAGCTTTGACTCATTGTTCGACAAACCTTTTGTCAAATACACCCACACTTCCGAGTTGATCAGTGTGGATACCATTCAAAATGGTGCAATGACAGAACTGACCTACAGCATCGGCTTGAGAAAGTCTGACCGTGTGAATGACTTCCTCTCTGAACTTCGCGAGTTGAATGGTGGCAACAAGATCACGCTCATCGCCGGTTACAACAGTACCGATCTCTAAACTGATTTGGGGTTTCCGTAGTGGCGGTTCCTGTCTGACCCAACAGGAAATGCAGTGCCCGCCGGCCCCCAATCCTCGGGCTTCCCCTCTCTCACCGCCACTACGTTCTTTTGATGCATAAGGAAACCATGAGTATCAATCTTAGACGAAATTACCCGCTCATTATTTTGCTGGTCGCGATTATCTCCATTTTGGTCATTGCGATGGGAGATATGCGAGTGATCGCCTACACCAGCGAAACAGAAACTCCAAACGAAGAGATCACGGTAAACGGAAGCGATTATGGCAACGATATCTCACTGTTCGATGACATGCTTGTTCATGAAATTCAAGTTCTCATCGACCAGGAAGACTATGACACGATGATCACCACGTACCAGGAAACAGGCAAGAAGGAATACTTCAAGGCAGATATCATCATCGACGGAGTGCGCATCAACGATGTGGGCATTCGCCTGAAAGGAAACGCATCCCTTCGCACCACTGTTGGAGGCGGGATAGGTTTTGGCGGAGGGCGTCCTGACAATGGCGGAATGCCCCAAATGCCCGCAGGCGGACAACAACCTCCTAATGATGGACAAATGCCCGAAGGGTTTGTGCAAGGCGAGCGTCCACAACCGCCGGAAGGTTTCCAGATGCTGGAAGTAGGTCAGGGTCCTGGTATGAACCGGGGCGGGCAGCAAATCTCGGAAAACCAGGTCAAGGTCCCCTTCATGATCAAGTTCGATGAATATGTGGAGGGTCAGACCTATCAAGGCCGCACGGCAATTGCCATTCGCAACTATGGCACCTCATACGATGAAGCCTTGTTGCAGGAACCTATCACCAACCTTGCGGCGCGTCTCTCCGGCATCCCTGCCACAGAGACGGCATATACCGGCTTCCGATTAAACGATGGCGAAGAAAAACTGTATGTGGTTTCAGAACTTGTCAACCAGGAATATCTCGCAAAATATTTCGAGAATGAAAACGGCGTTTTATATAAAGCTGAAATTGGCTCCACTCTGAGTTACCAGGGAGAAGACCCAAGCAGTTACGCGGGGATTTTTACCCAGCAGACCCGCAAAAACGACGCAGACCTGCTTCCCCTGATTGAGTTCATGCGTTTCCTTGACGAAGCCAGCGACGCCGAATTTGAAGAAGAACTTCCAGAATATCTGGATGTGGATGCCTTTGCTTCCTATCTTGCGATCAATGCCATGTTGGTCAACACCGACTCGCTGCTCGGCATGAACAATAACTATTACCTGTACTACGACGACGAGACCGAAAAGATCACCGTCCTCATGTGGGACACCAACGAAAGCCTTTCCAAATTGGGCGGCAATGCCTCCTACGATGTCTCGTTGATCAATTCACAGCAGGGCGGCGGACCCGGCGGCAGAGGCGGCGGTGGAATGGGCGGTGGTCAAAACGTGCTGCTCTCCCGCTTTATGGCGAATGAAAAATTCAAAGCCTTGTATGAAGAAAAACTTCAAGAAATCTATGAAGCGGCGTTTGCCAGCAACGCCATGGCCGAAAAGGTCGACGACTATTCTGCCTTGATCCATTCCGCGAATGAAGACCGCAGCTTTGTGGATATCGAAGCTTACGATGCGGCTGTCGAAAGCGTGAAGACCTTCCTCCGCCAGCGCGAAGAATATCTCAAAACCACTGGTCTCTTTGAATAAAAGAATAAGCGTAATGAGTTCGATCAGTATCCCTGCCAATCTCTCACATAACCAGAAAGGAGTCATCCCTTTGGTTGGGCTGACAGCCATTCTCCTGTTATTGATGTTTGACAAATTAATGTCACAAAACTACTTCCAAGAAAGCCCAGAGCTTTTCAAGCAAGCCAATAGTCTCTTCTTCGAGACTCTGGTGCG